>NZ_JAALFC010000004.1 GCF_011058155.1 Litoribacterium kuwaitense
GGATTCAGATTAAGGGCTGAAAAGACAGCCTCAAAATGATTGGAAGGCTCCATCTCATATAATTCATGCATGTCAAATAGACTTAGTTGTCGTATAATGTACATAGGGCATCTCACCTCTCTGTTAGGTTAGTGTGGTAACTACCATTATACAGAATTTGGGGAGGTGCTCCATTTTTTGTGCCTTGAATACCTTGAGACTCAAGGGCTCTAAATTATGAAATTAACTCAATCACCTAAAAACTCTTTTATAGGTTGTCCATTGTTAAACAACTGATCCTTTGAGAAATAATCTGCTCACCGGGTAGACAGATAATCCGGTTATATAATGTCAAAGCGTTTTCGCTCTTTTCATTGGTACATTAAATGATTCATAAACAGCAGATCATGACCTGCGAGCGTGGGTGTCATCGATGCGTCACAACGAGTTAGGAGCAAATAAATACATGCGAATCATATAGATCATTACAGTTGCTACTACAAGCGCCTTCAACCATTCCCAACGTCTAATTGTTTATTTTCAAGTCGTTGAACAAATTTTATACTCATTGGATTAAAAAAGGCTTGCACTTTGGCAAGCCTTTTTCGTTTCTTATCGCGCTTTGATACGAGCTGCTTTTCCGCGACGGTTGCGCAAGTAGTAAAGCTTTGCTCTGCGAACCTTTCCACGGCGCATAACTTCGATTTTATCGATCTTTGGAGAATGTACAGGGAAAGTACGCTCCACGCCAACACCAGACGAAATTTTACGCACAGTAAATGTTTCGCTAATGCCGCCACCACGACGTTTAATGACGACGCCTTCAAAGACCTGGATACGCTCACGACTTCCCTCAACGACCTTAACGTGTACACGTACTGTGTCACCGGCCCGAAACTCAGGAAGATCCGTCTTCAATTGCTCTTTTGTCAATTCTGCAAGTAATTGTTGCATGCCGTTCACTCCTTCCACACCAGGCTCATGCGTATGTTGCTACGCAGCGGAACGTGGGTAATTTCAAACACACCATATCTTAGCATATTCCAGAAGCAACATCAAGGACGTTTTTTATCGTTTCGCCACTCGTTTAACCATTGTGTCTCTTCTTCCGTCGGCGGATATGTGTTCAGTAAATCGGGTCGTCGTTCAAGCGTGCGCATAAATGATTCACGTCTACGCCATTCAGCAATTCGTTCATGGTTTCCGCTTAACAAAACTTCCGGGACATCCAACCCACGAAAGCTTGCTGGCCGTGTATAATGCGGATGCTCTAACCGTCCATCACTAAAAGAATCCGTCTTAGCTGAAACCGCGTTTCCAAGTGTACCAGGCAATAGCCGGGTCACAGCATCGATGACGACCATCGCCCCTAGTTCACCGCCAGTCAAAATATAATCCCCAATAGAAATTTCCTCATCGACAAGCGCTTCGCGAATGCGCTCGTCATAGCCTTCATAATGTCCACATAAAAACAATAAATGATCTTTTTCTGCTAGCTCATGAGCCTTTGCCTGTGAAAAAGTGGTACCTTGCGGGCACAGTAGGACGACGTGCGGCTGACTAGAACTTGACGTTTTGATCGCATCAACCGCATCAAAAAGCGGCTGTGGTGTGAGCAGCATGCCTGCGCCTCCACCATATGGTGCATCATCGACGGATTGGTGTTTATTGTCTGCATACGTCCGAAAATCAGTGACGTGATAGCTTACACGCTCTTGGTCCTGTGCTTTTTTGAGCATGGACGTATTGAGCACACCCGAGAACATTTCAGGAAATAGCGTTAATACATCTATTCTCATTCATCGATCAATCCTTCAATGAGATCAATGACGACCTTTTTTTGTTCAACATCTACGTGGCGAACGACATCATCAATATAGGGAATAAGTACGTCTTTTCCTCCTGAGGATGGACGGATGATCCAAACATCGTTGGCACCCGTTTGAAGAATGTCAGTAATTCGTCCGATCTCATCTCCCGACGCAGTGTAGACTTGACAGTCACGGATTTCATGCTGATAGTATTCTCCATCTTCAAGCTCATGTAAGTGAGATTCAGGTACCCACAATTCTAAATTCTTTAGACTTTCCGCTTCTGTAAGATTTTTAACCTCTTCTACGACTAAAAGGTAACCCTTTTTATAAGGACGGCACGAATGAACAGTTAACGGGCGATGCTCTTCGTTCCCAACAAACGCATAAACCTGTTCGCCACTGGCGAAACGCTCTTCAGGAAAATCAGTCGTCACTTGAATGCGCATCTCACCTTTAATGCCATGTGTATTCACAATTCGCCCTACGCGAAACCATTGCAACCGGGTTCCTCCTTTCTAGCGAATATCTTTAATTACACCATCTTCTACGATGATTTCTGCCGGCTTGTCTTCCCATTGCATACCAACCTCAATGTCCTGCTCAATCTCTACCTCAGCCACCTTAAGCTCTGTACCTCCAGGAAGAAGATCGAGCTGTTCCATCTGAAAGTTAATTGATTCCACTGCTTCTTCTTTCGCAACCAACTCTTTACGCAGACGTTGCGTCGTTTCAGTTTGCTTTTGGTGCTCTGAACGCTTTAAATAAAACTTCAATTGCTCATACTCACGCACAGCTTGATCATGATTGGTCTGTAAAGTGGCACGAATTCGCGCTCGCTCATCGGGAGTGAGCACTTTTTTAACAACGGCTTTTCGAATCATCTTCACCGTTTTCATTCCCCTTTTCCAAAAGGATGAAAGACACTCACTATGGAAGTGAGATCAACAGATAAAAAGGTAGCGCGTCAAACTACAGTAAGCAAAAATGCAAAGAAAGGGAGAGTGGCTCATCCCCTCCCCCTTTTTACTGAATATCTAAATACACTTTTTGCGGATGCTTCGAGGCATACGCATACACGACGGATCGAATGGCTTTCGCCACACGCCCATTTTTGCCAATCACTTTCCCTTTATCTTCAGGATGCACAATGAGCGCATAGACATCACCACGGCGATCCTTACGATGGATCACCTCAACAGCTTCAGGATAGTCCACAATGGGCTTCACTACTGTTTGTATGAAGTGTATCATCGCCTAATCCTCTTAGCGACCGCTCTTAGACTCGTGATGCTTTTGCATGATGCCTTTCGTTGAAAACAAGTTACGCACTGTATCGGAAGGTTGTGCACCATTCGCCAACCATTCCAAAGCCTTCTCTTCGCTCACATCGAAAGCTGCTGGTTTAGCCGTTGGGTTGTAAGTTCCAATCTCTTCGATAAAACGGCCATCACGCGGAGAACGAGAATCTGCTACGACAACTCGATAAAAAGGCTTCCTTTTGGAACCCATACGCTTTAAACGGATTTTTACTGCCATTTTGTCTTGCACCTCCAAATGTTCTGTACACAAATAAGAATGTTACCAAATGAAAGAGAGGTTGTAAAGGGTTTTTATTTAACACCCTACATGAATGGGAATTTCATTTGCCCTTTTTTCTTTCCTTTTTGCATATTTGTCATCTGCTTCATCATCTTCTTCATTTCATTAAATTGCTTTAACAGCTGATTGACCTTTTGTACGGACGTACCGCTGCCAGCGGCAATGCGCTTTTTACGACTGGCATTGATGATTTCGGGAGATTCACGTTCTTGCTTTGTCATCGATTGGATGATCGCTTCAACAAAAACAAGCTGCTTATCGTCCACCTCAAGGTTTTTCATGCCTTTCATCTTATTAGCTCCAGGGAGCATGCCAATCAGCTCATCGAGAGGTCCCATCTGCTTAACCTGACCGAGCTGCTCGAGAAAGTCATCAAAGGTAAACGACATTGACCGAAATTTATCTTCCAGTTCTTTTGCTTTTTTCTCATCCACATTTGTCTGTGCTTTTTCGATCAGCGAAAGAACGTCTCCCATGCCTAAAATACGAGACGCCATACGATCTGGATGAAATTCCTCAAGCGCATCAAGCTTTTCACCGGTACCAATAAATTTGATCGGTGTCTCAGTTACAGAACGGATCGATAGCGCAGCCCCGCCACGGGAGTCTCCATCAAGCTTCGTAAGCACGACGCCGGTCAAGCCAAGGCGATCATTGAAGCTTTCAGCGACATTTACTGCATCCTGCCCCGTCATCGCATCAACGACGAGTAGGATTTCATCCGGTTGGGTCACTTCTTTAATTTGTTGAAGCTCTTCCATTAAGGTCTCATCAATATGAAGACGACCCGCTGTATCGATAAATACAATATCTTGGTGGGTCTCTTTTGCCTCTTCGACAGCCTCACGGGCGATGTCAACCGGGTTTGCATCTGTCCCTTTAGAATAAACAGGCAGCTGAAGCTCCCGACCTAACGTTTCCAGCTGATCGACCGCCGCAGGACGATAAACGTCCGCTGCTGCCATTAACGGCTTTTTATTGTGCTTTTTTCGGAGATAATTGGCTAGTTTTCCTGATGTTGTCGTTTTTCCTGCCCCTTGAAGACCGACCATCATAATGACAGTAGGCGGCTTTTTACTCATGTCGATTTTGCTGGCGTCGCCACCCATGAGTTCGGTCAGTTCTTCCTTAACAACCTTGATCACTTGCTGCCCAGGCGTCAAGCTTTCCAACACCTCTTGACCGACAGCGCGTTCTTTCACACGGTTAACAAAGGATTTAACGACCTTGAAGTTGACGTCCGCTTCAAGGAGTGCCATCCGTACTTCGCGCATCATCTCTTTGACATCTGCCTCAGAGACCTTACCTTTTCCCTTGATTTTTTGGAGTGTGGCTTGCAACCTTTCTGCCAACCCTTCAAACGCCAATACAATCCCTCCTTTTAATCAAGTCTTTCAATCTCTTCAAGTAACTGTAGAGCATCGTCCTCGACACCTTGTTTCATAAGCGTCGATTTCAATGTGTCGAGAAGCTGGTCCCGCTTGTGAAAGCGTTCCAGCAAGTGTAGCTTCGATTCATAATCCTCCAGTAATGCTTCTGTACGCCGTATATTATCGTACACCGCTTGCCGGCTCACTTCGAAATTCTCGGCGATCTCACCAAGCGAATAATCTTCACAATAATAAAGGTTCATGTAGGCGTGTTGTTTTTCAGTCAGTAGAGGGGCATAAAAATCAAACAAGCTAGTCATACGATTTGTCTTATCTATCATTACCCTCACCTCAAATCACCAAGCATCTTCTTGACACTATAGCAATATCACTAAAATGCGTCAAGTGTTTTTACTTGCAATCCCTTTTCACGACGACTGCTGCTCTACTTCATCAGCAAACAAACCGTACACAAACTGGTGCGAATCAAAAGGTTGTAAATCATCCATCTGCTCACCAAACCCGACGTATCGAACGGGTAGTCCTAACTCATGACGAATCGCCAGAATCATTCCGCCTTTGGCAGTTCCGTCTAGTTTAGTTAACACAATTCCAGAGACGTCTGTTGCTTCTTTAAACGTCTTGACCTGACTCATTGCATTTTGGCCCGTCGTTGCGTCAAGAACGATGAGTACATCATGAGGCGCTCCCGGAACTTCCCTTGAAATGACACGCTTTACTTTGGAAAGCTCGTTCATCAAATTCACTTTATTTTGCAGCCTGCCCGCCGTATCACAGAGGAGAACATCAACGCCACGTGACTTTGCTGACTGAATGGCATCGTACATCACCGCAGCTGGGTCTGATCCGGCAGCTTGCTTCACGACATCGACACCCGCACGCTCGCCCCACTTTTCTAACTGCTCAATCGCGCCTGCCCGAAATGTATCTCCTGCTGCAAGCAACACACTTTTTCCTTCTTGCTTCAGCTGATGAGCCAATTTGCCAATCGAGGTCGTTTTTCCGACACCGTTAACACCAACGATTAAAATAACCGTTAAGCCGTCTGCCTGTATGCGAAGCGGCGCTTCTGTCTCTTCATCTTCAAACAGTGCTGCTAACTTTTCAACGATGACTTCTTTCACTTCGTTTGTATCCTGAATGTTACGTCGGCGAATTTCATCCTTCAGCATATCGATGAGTTCCATCGTTGTATTGACACCGACGTCAGCCCCAATAAATGCATCCTCTAACTCTTCAAAAAAGTCTTCGTCTACTTTACGGTATTTTGCCAGCACATCATTCACTTTTTCGGTAAATGAGCTTCTCGTTTTTTCAAGTCCGCCTTTAAATTTCTCGGTGACTTGATTCGTTTGTCCACTTATCTTATCTTTTAGCTTTTTAAAAAAACTCATTCGTGTTCATCCCTTTCTGTAATTACACAAGTACGGACTGCTTGGCTTCCTCTAGCTGCACAGAAAGCACCTTAGACACACCCGACCCTTGCATCGTTACGCCGTATAATACTTCCGCTTCTTCCATTGTACCCTTCCGGTGAGTAATGACGATAAATTGCGTTCCTTGACTAAACCTTTTTAAAAACTGTGCGAAACGAACAACATTCGCTTCGTCAAGCGCTGCTTCAACCTCATCAAGCACACAAAATGGTACGGGACGCGCTTTAAGTATAGCAAACAATAACGCAATGGCCGTTAGGGCCCTTTCACCACCGGAAAGTAAGCTTAAATTGCGGCGTTTTTTCCCAGGAGGCTGACATACGATATCGACACCAGAGGTTAAAATCTCTTTAGGTGACGTGAGAATGAGATCAGCCGCACCGCCGCCAAATAGTTCCGTGAAAATTTGACCAAAATGGTACCTAATTTCTTCAAAGGACGTTAGGAAGCGTTTCGACATTTCTTGATCCATCTCTTGAATAATGTCATACAGTGTGGCTTTTGCCTGCTGCAAGTCCTCCCGTTGCCCTTGTAAAAAGGTATATCGTTCATGAATACGGTCAAATTCTTCAATAGCACCAATGTTTACGTTGCCAAGCTCTTCAATGCCACGCTTGATGAGCGCCACTCTTTCGCGTGCTTCTTCTAAATTTATCTCTAATGGATAATCCAGCTTTGCCTTCTCAAAGCTTAAATTATACTCAACTTGAAGCTTATTTAAATGATTTTCTAGCGTAACATCCAGTCGATTGTTTTGAATATCAAGCGTTTGGATGTCTTTATGTAGCTCGTCTAGCCGCTCGCTTAAAGAAGTGAAAACCGATTGCTGTTTAGTGAGCATTTCTTGCAAATCATTTTTTTGCGCTGCGAGCTGCCCATGCTTTTCTTCACTGTCGGCAATCTCTTGTTTAAATACTTCAATATGCTTCGTAATTTCTTCAGCACTCATTTGCCCTTTTGACATATCTTCAGAGAGTAATGATAACTCTTCTTTCCTTTGCCTTAATCGTGCTGAATTGCGGTCATGCTCCTTTTGCAAGTGGTCGACCTTCTCTTTTTGATAATGCAATGATTCTTTCTTTTGCGCAATGGCTATTTTTATTTGTGTGCATTCTTCATTGGTTTGCTGCAAGTGTTCTTCGGCAATCTTTTTTTGTTTTTCTGTTTGCAGAATTGTTTCGTTCGTTTCCTGCACTAAACGATCGGCGTCTTCCTTCTCCGTTTTAAGAGCATCAAGTCGTGAAGAAAGCTGCTCTATTTCAGAACGAACGAGTCGATTTTCTTGATCAAACAAGGTGAGATGTTCATTGGCATGTTTTAATTCTAAAACGTATGATTCTTTTTTTCTGGATGCCTCATTCACTTCTTCTTCAATGGCAGCTTTTTGTTCTTCCCATTGACTGCTTTCATGCTGGCGTGACTCCAACAACTTTTTACGCTCGTTAACAGCCGCCTCTAGCTTTGCCGTCTTCTCTTTCATCATCTGATGCTCGCTTTCTAAACGTGCTAAGTCATTTTTTCGCGAGACAAAAGAAGATTTTGCTGCATTTGACTGTCCCCCTGTCATCGAGCCTCCAGGGTTCACAACATCACCTTCGAGCGTAACAATTTTATGACGACGTCCTGAAGCAGAAGCCATTTGATTGGCCGCTGTAAGATTCTTAGCGATCAAAATATGTCCTAATAAATGTTGAACAACCTGTTTGTAAGTATCATCTGTTTGAACAAGTGTACTCGCCTGGCCAACCCAGCCTTCCATCGACGACAAGCGATCTAGCACATGGTCTGGGATTGTACGCGGTTGTATTGTCGTCAAAGGGAGAAATGTCGCCCGCCCTTGCCGATTCGCCCGTAAAAATTGGATCGCTTGTCGGGCTGATGACTCATCTGATGTAATGATGTGCTGCTGCTGCGTCCCTAACGCTGTTTCAATCGCCGTTTCATAGTTTTGAGGCACACGAATGACTTCTGCAACAGCTCCATGAACCTCTTGAAGGCGCCCGCTTTTTGCTTTTAAAACTGCTTTAACGCCTGAATAAAACCCTTCATACCCTTCCTGCATCTGCTTAATTACTGTCATTTTCGATTCTTGCTCGCGAACGTAATGGTATGCTTGATAAAGCTTATCCTGTAGCTTTTTCAATTCTTCGCGCTCGCGTGCGACATCCGTTTTGTATGTATCAATATTTGTAACGATCTCTCTAAGCGTAGCCTGCTGTGCAATGAGCTCATCCTCAGCTTTTTTCAAGGATGAGGTTAGCCTATTCCGCTCATCAATGCGATTTTGGTTCTGACGTTCTAAACGGCGTTGCTTTTCTTCGTTTCGTTGCAATTGATCCTCAATATAGCGAATTTCATTGTTGGCTGCAGCCGCTTTATTCATCGCTTCAATATAATCACTTTTCAAGGCGTCAATGTCTTGTGCGGCATTCCATTCATTCGTCGCAATCCAAGCCTGCTTTTCTTTTAATTGATCTTCCAATTTTTTGAAAGACTTTTCTTCACTTTTTAACGTCGCACGTTCTCTAGCCAGTTGGTCTTTTGACCAGTCGGTCGCTTCCGTAAGCTCTTTGACTTCAGCTTCATAACGATCTTTATTTTGATGAGCATTACGCTTCCGCTCAGCTAACACTTTTTTTTGGCCCTCTAGCTTTTCAAGCTCCTGCTTATGTCGATACAGCGTCGTTTGATTCTCTTCAAACTCTTTTTCTAAAGCAGTGAGCTGTTCTGTGCAAGTTGTCACTTCAGACTGATACGCCATTTTTTGTGCTTCAAGTCGTTCAGCATCACTGTTCTTATGCGCGAGCTTTTGTCCGATATCCTTCCAAGACGCATGAAGGTGCTCAATTTCCGCAACCGTGACCGCGACCTCAATATGCTCAAGCTCCTCTTTTTTATCTAAATAATCTCTCGCAATAGAGGCTTGCATTTCCAAAGGCTCAAGCTGACCATGAATTTCATGGATGATGTCTTCCACCCGATGAAGGTTTCCTTCTGTTTCCTCAAGCTTGTCTTCCGCTTGCCGTTTGCGGTTTTTATATTTCAGCACCCCTGCCGCTTCTTCAAATATTTTGCGCCGGTCCTCTGGTTTACTATTTAATATTTCATCCACCTTTCCCTGACTAATAATCGAAAAGGCTTCTTTTCCAAGACCTGAATCCATAAATAGTTCAATAATGTCTTTCAGCCGACACGGTTGCTGATTAATTAAAAATTCGCTCTCTCCACTGCGATACACACGACGAGTGACACTGACCTCACTATAATCAATAGGTAGCGTCCGATTTGGATTATCGAACGTGATTGTCACTTGGGCCATTTGCATTTTTCGCTTACTGTCACTGCCTGAAAAAATGACATCCTCCATCTTTGAGCCCCGCAATGATTTAGCAGATTGTTCTCCTAAAACCCAGCGAATGGCTTCTGTAACGTTACTTTTTCCGCTCCCATTCGGTCCAACAATGGCTGTTACACCTTTAACAAAATCAATTGTGATTTTGTCTGCAAAAGATTTAAAACCGACCATCTCAATTTTCTTTAACAGCATGCCAATCACCGCCTTCTCCTAAAAATCGTGCTGTTATTCTATATTGAAAGCCGCTTGATGCTTTGTTACGATAAAACCTAACGATGACAAAGGAGGCTCTTCTAATTGAATTATTCCGAACCGAACGAAAAAAACCTGAGCTTGATGTTAACAGAAATTGCGCAAGATCTCCAAGTGGTCAATACACGTATGCTTGATGCCAGTGATTACGATCTCCAGCATTATGACACCGTAAAAGATGTATATGACATGGTCAAGCGCACAACTAACCTTTCCGTTAGCGACCGTGAAGCTATTTTACAAGCCCTTAGCTCGTGTCGCAAAAAGTGAACAGCACACGGTGCGTACATTCGTTGAAAAAAGGGCCTACGCATTCGCAGAACCCTTGTGTTGGTTGATATCGAGAAACTTTCTTTCAATACATAAGTATGTCATCGAGCCAGCCTATGTCATTTTTTCGAAGGTCTCTATCGCTTTTCTGGCCGCTTGTTGCTCCGCTTCTTTTTTTGAGCGGCCTAGACCTTTTCCTATTGAATCCCCGTTCAAATTTACAGATGCGACAAACTCACGATGATGCGCGGGACCGTTCTCCTCTAAAATCTCATATTCGAGAATTCCTGCTCCTTTTTGTTGAACGATTTCTTGCAGTTGACTTTTATAATCCATCACATGAGAAAAAGCACCCTCAGAAATCGATGGATAGACATGCTTCTGCAAAAATATTTCCACCGTTTCGATTCCCTGATCCAAATACAAAGCCCCTATGAACGATTCAAAAGCGTCTGCAAGCAAAGCCGGTCGACGCCTTCCTCCCGTTAGCTCTTCACCTTTTCCAAGAAGAACTAAATCTCCAAAAGACAGCTTCTCTGCAAAACGAACGAGCGAAGGCTCACAAACGACGGCCGCCCGCAATTTTGTCAGCTGTCCTTCCGACATTTTCGGATATTTTTTGAATAAAAACTGCGATATCATGAGTTCAAGGACGGCATCTCCAAGAAACTCTAATCGTTCATTATCTTCATAGGGTTTAGAACGATGCTCATTCACATACGATGAATGTGTAAATGCTTGATATAATAGATCTTTATGATGAAAAGAAATCTCATGCATCTCTTGAAACTGATTGATTTTTCTCTTTTGATCAGCAGTTAAATGCTTTGACCGTACGTCACTTCTCCTGTTCATATTGGTCCTCCCAAACACGCATATTTGACTACAAGAGAGGGCACCGAACATCCACTTGGTTCCTCTTATCATGAAGCTACGATTTTAAAGTAAGCTTCAAAAATCAAATAGTAAAGTCCGTGGACGTTTCCTGTCTAATTGATCAGTAAACGCCCACAGAATTCGACAAGTCTTACTGATGGCTTTCGATGTATGTGACTGCATCACCAACGGTTGCGATTTTCTCAGCATCCTCGTCGGAAATTTCCATATCAAAAGCATCCTCAAGCTCCATCACTAATTCAACAACATCAAGTGAATCAGCACCAAGATCATCTTTAAAAGACGCTTCTGGCTTAATCGTTGCTTCGTCAACCCCTAGACGGTCAACAACAATCTTAGATATACGGTTAAAAATCTCTTCATTTGCCACGTTCGTCACCTCCTCTCAAGTAAACCATTTATTGAAGAAATTACATAGCCATACCACCATTGACTTGCAGCAGCTGGCCTGTAATATAGTGTGCTTCATCCGAAGCGAGGTAGCTGACGGCACTTGCTACATCTTCCGGCTGACCAAATTTAGCGAGTGGTATTTGCTTCAACAATTCACTTGCTACGTCTTCGCCTAACTCGTCTGTCATTTCTGTCTCAATAAAGCCTGGTGCGACGGCGTTGACCGTAATGTTTCTGCTTGCCAATTCTTTGGCAGCTGTCTTCGTCATTCCGATGACGCCTGATTTACTTGCTGTGTAGTTTAACTGGCCAGCATTCCCAGTAACTCCAACAACAGAAGATACATTGATAATCCGACCCACTCGCTGCTTCATCATTTGGCGGGTCACCGCCTTCATACAAACAAATACGCCTTTTAAATTCGTATCAATAACGTCGTCCCATTCATCTTCTTTCATGCGCATCATAAGATTGTCTCTCGTAATGCCAGCGTTGTTGACGAGTACGTCGATACGGCCGAAAGTGTCAATCGTTTGTTTAACCATAGCGCCTACAGCTTCTGCATCGGCGACATTACCTTGAATCGCCACGGCTTCAGCACCGAGCTCCTGTGCCTGTTTGACAACTTCTTCAGCTTTTCTTTGTTGCCAGCATAATTGACAACAACATTTGCGCCAGCTTTTGCAAAATAAAGTGCGATCGCGGCCCCGATCCCTCTGGACGCGCCAGTGACAATCACTGTTTTACCCTTCATGCGTGCTCATCCCCCTTTAACAGCTTCAAGCGTCTGCTCAAGCCCTGCTAATGAATTGACTTGATATACTTGAGCGGAACGATTGATTTTCTTCACAAGCCCACTCAATACTTTTCCAGGACCAATTTCTACAAAGGACGTTACCCCTTCATTCAATAAATATTTGACTGACTCCTCCCACTGCACAGGAGAATAAAGCTGTTCTACCAGTTTTTCTTTGATCACCTCAGCGTCAGTCACTGGTTTTGCATCGACGTTTGAAATCACTGGGATGTTTGCATTCGAAAAATGGCTCTCGCTGAGCTCGTTTCTAAAGTGCTCAGCAGCCGGTTGCATTAAGCTAGAATGGAAAGGACCGCTTACAGTCAACGGTAACACTCGCTTTGCACCAGCCTCTTTTGCCCGTTCTGACAGCTTTTGCACACCAGCAACTGTACCAGAAATGACAATTTGACCTGGACAGTTAATATTCGCTAGCTGAACAGCATCCCCTTCTGCAGAGATGTTTGCAGCAAGCTCATTAAGTTCCGTACTCTCCATACCGAGCACAGCCGCCATCGTTCCTTCTCCGTTTGGAACCGCCTTTTCCATCAACTCTCCTCGTTTACGAACGAGAGCGATTGCCGTTTCAAAAGACAATGCACCAGAAGCGACAAGTGCTGAATACTCACCTAATGAATGACCTGCTGTAAAATCTGGTGTCACGCCTTTGTTCTGCAATAAAGTGAGGTAGGCTACGCTTGTGGCCAGCAATGCTGGCTGTGTATTCTTTGTCTCAGTCAATACATCTGCAGGGCCATTTTCAATCAAGGACGTTAAGGAAAAGCCGAGAGCGTGATCCGCTTGCTCGTAAATATGTGCAGCCGCTCCAAAGGCGTCTCTCGCGTCCATGCCCATGCCCACTTCCTGCGAGCCTTGTCCCGGAAAGATAAACGCTAATTTACTCATGCAATTCCTCCTAATCGCTTTGCATTTGCTTATGCATCTTTTGAATGACTCTGTTTTCAACCATCGTTACTGTCTGCCTAAGGGCATTTGCGATCGCTTTTGCATCTGAGGATCCGTGCGCTTTGACAACAGGCGCTTGCAAGCCAAACAAGGCTGCACCGCCATACTCAGAATAGTCCATCTGGTCCTTTAATTGTTTAAGCTTAGGCTTCACAACAGCCGCTGCCGCCTTTGCCGACAGCGAGGAGGTAAAGACTGATTTAAGCATTGAAAAGACACTCATTGCTGTTCCTTCAATTGCTTTTAAGGCAATATTGCCAGTGAATCCATCGCACACGACAACATCTGCTTGTCCTGCAAGCAAATCCCTCGCTTCGATATTGCCAATAAAATGAAATGGCGATTGCTGTAAAAGCGCATATGTATCCTGATAAAGCGGACTGCCTTTATTTTCTTCTGAACCAATATTTAAAAGAGCCACACGTGGCTTTGATAACTGCTTCACATTCTCCGCATAAACCGAACCCATCGTTGCAAATTGTACGAGCTGTGCTGGTGTCGCATCAGCATTCGCACCGGCATCAAGCAGGAGAACTCCTTTTTCATCCAATGTCGGTAACGTAGGTGCCAAAGCTGGGCGCTCTACGCCTTTTATACGACCGACGACGAACAGACCGGCCGCCATGAGTGCGCCTGTGTTTCCGGCAGACAAACAAGCATCAGCGCGACCTTCTTTCACTTCCGTCGCCATTAAAACCATTGATGCCTTTTTCTTTCGCCTTACAGCGCGTACAGGCTCATCCGTCGAATCAATTTTTTCCGTTGTATGAATCATATGTATACGCTCGTGCTGTTGTAAAGAGGAGGGAACATCTGCTTCATTGCCGACGAGGACAAATTCTGCTTGTGCATGTCGCTCCAAAGCCATGGTCACCCCTGCAATGACAGCTTGTGGCGCATGGTCTCCTCCATAAAGGTCTACGGCAATCTTCACTACTGGTCCTCCCCTTTTTCTTCGGTGGTGGATCGATACATTTCAATCGTGCCTTTCAACACACTACCTCCACCCACTGTAGAAACAACGTTAACGAGAGTGTGTCCTTTATCATCGGTGCCAGTCACGGTCGCTTTGCACACCACTCTCTCGTTAAGACGCACTGGTCTCATAAAGCGAATATCTGCTCTTGCAGTTAGCGCAAAAGCTTCATCAATGACTGCAACTGCAAGGGAATTCGCCTGCGCAAATAAATAATGACCGCGCGCAATTTCCTGATGGGTAAACAGATGTTCCTGGCGAATATCTAATATGGAAATCGCTTGATGATCAAGCTCCAAATCAATGACTTCGCCAATGACATCCTCTTGAGGCAACGAGCGCAAAGTCTCGTTCCACTGCTCCTTCGCAACAGACTTAATCCTAACCCTTAATTCAGGAATGGAAAGCTCCATACGATCAAGTCGAATCGTTTGGATACTTACACTAAATTTAGCGGCCAGCTCCTCATCTGTAATGAAGGGGAAGGATTGAATGGTTTCCAGAAGCCTGTGCTGTCTCTCTTTTTGTCAGCCTCACTGTTCCAACGCCACCTTAGTTTTATGACTAGGTACTAAACCCAGTATATGCGTTCCCTTTTTTGATTTCAAGAGCGAATTGAACAAACTGTCAATCGAGCTTTGCCAGCTTTTCGGCGGTCTCCTTCTCAAGCTGTTTTAACAGCGCTTCATATGGAGCGGACCAAAGCTTTTGCGATGAAACGAGCATCTCTGCATCTTTTCTCGCCACCTCAAGCGCACGATAATCGTGAACCATATCAGCGACTTTAAATTCCGGTAACCCACTTTGTTTATGACCAAAAAAATCTCCTGGACCTCGTAACTCCAAGTCTCTTTCGGACAGCGTAAAACCATCTTCGGTTTCCGTCATAATCTGCATTCTCTCTTTTCCTGTATCTGATTTCGGATCGCCCAGTAAAACACAATACGACTGTTCAGATCCTCGTCCAACACGGCCGCGTAATTGATGAAGCTGCGATAAACCAAACCGCTCAGCATCATATATCACCATCACCGTCGCATTTGGCACATTAACACCAACCTCAATCACTGTCGTCGAAACGAGGACGTGCGTCTCTCCTTTAGCAAATGCTTTCATCGCTGCTTCTTTTTCTTCTGCATCCAACTGGCCATGCATTAAACCAACGTTATATTTCTCACTAAAATATTGACGAAGCTGAGCATGTACATCGATGACGTTTTGCACTTCTAACTGCTCCGACTCTTCAATCAGCGGGCATACGACGTACGCCTGCCGCCCTTGACCAAGCTCTTTTTCCATGAAAGCAAGAACGCGTTCAAGAAGTTCTGGCTTTGCCCAATACGTTTCAATCGGCTTTCTCCCAGCAGGCATTTCGTCGATGGTTGACACATCCATATCACCAAAAACAGAAATGGCCAGCGTACGGGGAATAGGTGTTGCCGTCATATATAAAACATTTGTCGCTATGCCTTTATCTCGTAAACGTTTCCGCTGTGCGACACCAAAGCGATGCTGCTCGTCTGTAATGACCAGACCAACGTCATGAAAGATCACCGAATCTTGAATAAGTGCATGCGTGCCGACAACAATGTCAATAAAACCTTCTTCCAGCGCGGTGAGAATCTCCTTTTTTTCCTTCGCTTTTACAGAACTCGTTAATAGTTCAACGGTTACGCCCGTATTTGCAAATAATTCACTGAGAGACGCAGCATGCTGCTCAGCCAAAATCTCCGTAGGCACCATCATTGCACCTTGTTTGCCTGCAAGCACGACGCCGAGCAAAGCGAGTGCAGCGACGATCGTCTTTCCTGAACCGACATCACCTTGGATAAGACGGTGCATGCGGTAAGGTGATGTTAAATCATTGATGACTTCCTGAAGCACGCGTTCTTGGGCACCGGTCAGTGAAAAAGGAAGTTGGTTAACAAAAGAAGAGACTGCCTCCACGTTCACAGGCGTTCTTTCCCCCTGCTCCTGTTGACGACGCTCATGCTTAAATTTATGCATTTTCAATTGAAAAAGTAAAAATTCTTCATATACAAAACGACGCCGAGCATGCTTCATCTTCTCCGCCGAAGTATTAAAATGAAGCTCACGGACAGCATCTGCGCGCGTCGGAAGTTTATAAAGGTGCAGCAGCTCTTCTGGAAAAAACTCTTCCATTTGCTCACCAAAATCACTTAACGCTTGCCGAATCACTTTTTTTATCTTTAATGAAGTGAGCTCTCCTTTTGCTGGATAAACCGGTTCTCGTGCTCTCGTACCATTTGAGTCGCCTTTGACTAACCTTGACACGGTAAGGGTAGCTTTATGTTTATCCCATTTCCCACTGACCGTAATCGTCTGCTGAAAGGCGAGATTTTTTTTATGAAAGGCTTGGTTGAAAAAACGAGCATAATGACATGACTTCCGGTTTTCAACCGTACGGTCATTTTATTTTTCTTTTTCCCGAAAAAACGAAGCATTGGTTCTGAAATAACCTCGCCACAAATGGTCACTTGCTCATCATGCGCGGCTTGTTGAATATCGCGCACTGTGTAGTCTTCATATCTGTATGGAAAGTAAAGAAGCACGTCCTCCACTGTAACGAGGGCGTGTTTTACGAGAAGCTCGGCGGTTGCCGGACCAACGCCACCAATCTGATCTACCGTTAGCCGTGACAAATCCATGTGCCTCTCCCCCTTATGTAACAATCACTTGTATAGCTATAGCAGCGTTATATGACCTGTTAAAACGACAGCATTTCTAAGAAAGAGTGTAGGCAAAAGCCTGTCAAGACTTTCCCTACACTCTGCCATTCGTCTCCATCAGTAAAACTTGCGACTTCTTTATTTATTCTACAGAGATTATAAACGGATAGAGAGGCTGATCGCCGCGGTGAACTTCCAGCTCCAAATGCGCAAAGGTCGTGGCAATGTAGCTAGTCAGTTCCTCTTCCTCTTCTTCTGTAACGTCCTCACCTAACAACAGCGTCAAGAGTTCATCATCAGCATCGACCATTTGCTTAATGAGCGCTTGCACCGCAGACATCATGTACGAATCGACGATGACGATGTCACCTTCTAAAATGCCCATATAGTCATCTTTGTTAATTTGCTTTCCTTCAATCGACGTATCTCTCACAGCATATGTTAATTGACCAGACTTCACATGCTTCATCGCTTGCTCCATCTGCTCGAGGTTTGCTTCGCTTTCTAGCGCTGGATCAAAGGCTAAAAAGGCACTTAAGCCTTGAGGAATCGTTTTTGTCGGTACGACAATGACATGCTTATCGGCAAGTTCGGCTGCTTGCTTAGCCGTCATAACGATGTTTGAATTGTTTGGGACGACGAATACACAGCTTGCAGGCACCTTTTTGATCGCCTCAACAAGCTTTTCCGTACTCGGATTCATCGTCTGACCGCCCTCAATGACAACATCTGCACCTAAAGATGTAAATAACTCTGACACACCCGTACCCATAGCAACAGTCACAAATCCAAAAGGTTTTTCTTCTTCTTGCTCGCTTGGAACAACGTCTCCAGAACCTTCGGCATCTTGCGCTGTCGCGTGCGCATGCTGCTCACGCATGTTTTCAATCTTCATATTGATCAAGCTGCCAAATTTTTGTGAGTACGTCATCACATCACCAGGAAATTCAGTATGAATATGTACCTTTACAAGTTCATCATCAGCCACTACGAGGAGTGAGTCTCCATGTTCAGAAAGCGCATCGCGATACGCTTCTTCATCAAAGTCAGCAACCGCCTGCTTTTTCTCCTCAAGCTTGACCATAAACTCTGTACAATAGCCATACTCAATGTCTTCAGTGCGCATAAACCCTTGATGACTACGGTGATGCTCAGCCTTAACGAGCTCATTCATCGTCAGCTTTGAGAGGGCACCGTCTGGCAATTCCTCTCCTTTTAGCGCGGCTAAAAAACCTTCGTAAATCGTTACTAGACCTTGCCCTCCACTATCGACAACCCCAACCTCTTTTAACACTGGTAACAGGGTAGGGGTGCGGTCAAGAGAGGCTTTCGCTTCGATAAGTACATTTTCGAATAACGCAATCGCATCGTCGGTTTCCTCACTGTACTCTACTGCACGTTGAGCCGCGTCCTTAGCGACAGTTAAAATCGTCCCTTCAACGGGCTTCATCACGGCTTTATAAGCTGTATTCACACCCGCTTGCAACGCTTCCGCTAAAGCTTTGGCGCTCAACGATTCCATCTGCTCAACATGCTTAGCAAATCCACGAAATAACTGGGAAAGAATAACCCCTGAGTTGCCACGAGCCCCCATCAATAATCCGCGAGCAAATGAGGAAGCAACCTTCCCTGCATGCTCAGCTTCAAGTCGCCGTGCCTCATTGACACCAGAAGTCATCGTCAAATTCATATTTGTGCCCGTATCACCGTCTGGTACAGGAAACACATTTAATGCATCAATCATCTCTGCATGCGTTGTCAAGTGGCTGCCCCCATGCATGAGCATTTTTCTAAATGTGTTGACATCAATCACATACTTCGTCAAAATGGCTCCTCCTTGTTATTCATTCGTCACACGGACACCTTGAACGAAGATGTTCACTGAATCCACATGAAGACCTAATGTTTGATTTAATGTATAACGGACCTTTTGTTGTACATTGTGCGCTACTTCAGAAATTTTTGTTCCATAGCTAACAATGATGTACATATCAATATGTACCTGGTCCTCTTTTCTAACGATGATCCCCTTAGATAAGTTTTCTTTTTTAAGTAACTCAGCAATGCCATCTTTAATCTGCTTTCTCGATGCCATGCCAACAATACCATAACATTCAATTGCTGCTCCACCAGCAATTGTAGCGATCACATTTGTGTCAATATGGATGCGACCATACGATGAGTTCATCTCAATGGACATGGGTCCATCCTCCTTTTCGGATTATATCATGACAGCTATCGTAAGTTTACTATAATCCTGGATATTTTTAAAGAAAGCACGTCACTTCAGCCAATGAATGTATTGAAACATATGTGTTGATATGGTACATTTATACGGTATGTATGTTTTCGGGTATGCACGCCATACCCTGTGAAGAAGGAGGGACAGAAAAATGGCTCGTAAATGTGTGATTACAGGTAAGAAAACCGGAACAGGTAACCAACGCTCTCATGCGATGAATTCCAACAAACGTAAATGGGGCGCGAACGTACAAAAAGTCCGCATTCTCGTGGACGGAAAACCTAAGCGTGTCTACGTATCTGCACGTGCATTAAAATCAGGTAAGGTGGAGCGTGTCTAAGCCCACCTAAAAAGAAGGCACTCAGCCTAATAAAAAGCTGAGTGCCTTCTTTTATTCATTGCCACCATACCTTATACAGATACGTTACACACAAAAAGATGAAGGACTTGAATTTTCTTTCTCGTTTCACCTGAAGTCCATTTAGTAGGGCAGGGGAAACATTGAGGGGCACCAAAGAGAGCCTGCTTTAATCAAAGAACACGAAAGCTGTGACCGATTACCTATTCCTTCCGAATGGATCCGAGAATGGCACGTACAAAGCCTCCCAAAAACTTTGGGAGTTTAATAGTATAAAATTTCATAAGATTCCCCCTCCTCGTACTTGCATGGCTTACCCTCTCAAAGAACCGCTCGCTCTTGTTGTTCAGGCTCCTCTTTTACTACATTATATTCGCTAACTGAAAAATAGTACCTTAAACTTTGAGTTCTTTGTCCCGACTTCGAATCATGAGCAATAATCCAGACGTAAAACGAACAATCGCTTCACGCTCAATAATTTCATTACTAATGCAGCGAGTGCTGTCACGATGCAACACATATTGAAAAAGTGGATAAGCGACACCTTCGAGATCAAGGCGTTCCACTGTTTTTGTTATCGCTACAAACGATAAGTATTCATCATCACTACGCTTCGGGACAACCCATTCCCCTGGCTTAAGCAATGAAATTTCATTGAATTTATCTTTAATAACAACGGGTACATTGTAAGTAGCAGCCATTTCCAACAAAGCGAGATTGCCGAGGAAGTGGTCAGCACGTCCACCCGTAGCGCCATATATTTCTATCTTAGCAGGATCTTGCTCTAGCGACCAGCGTAAGCAAAGCGCTAAATCTGTATCGTTTTTTTCTGATTGAAATATATGCTTTTCTTTTGCATTCTTTAACTTTTTAAGTGCAGCAAGGCCCTCAGGCGAGTCAAAATCGCCAAAAACCGCCTCAGGAACAATTCCTAGCTTTTCAAGCACAGCAACACCTCGATCAACACCAATCCAACGCCCTTTTACATTCAAATCATGCAAAGGAATATCTCTTTCAGGCCCGCCTGCCATAATTCGTAACACTGTCATATGTCTTCCACCTTTTTCTAAACGACACTTACAAAAAGCATCTATGATCGTTAGTTTCATTCTATATGAACAGCGACGAGCCTCCAATATAAAAACGTTGAACTTTTTCAAAAGGACTACACGAAAGCATCATTCTTGCAAGTTTTATTTTTCTGAATTATATTGATTTATACAATAATCTTGAGGAGGACTTATTTATGAAATATCGGCGACTTGGACAAACCGGCGTCAAGGTGAGTGAAATCAGCTTAGGAAGCTGGCTGACGTATGGAGGCTATGTTGAAAAAGAAAAGGCTGTGAACGCCATACATACAGCTTACGAAGAAGGGATCAATTTTTTGACACTGCCAATGTGTATGAACGAGGTGAGGCTGAAAAAGTCGTTGGCGAAGCATTAAGTACGTATCCACGTGAATCTTATGTGCTTGCCACGAAAGTCTATGGAGGTATGGGAGAAGGTCCAAATGATAGCGGACTATCACGCAAGCATATTATGGAGCAATGTCACGCCAGCTTAAAGCGCCTCAATGAAGATTACATCGATCTATATTACTGTCATCGATACGATGAGAATACGCCGCTTGAAGAAACTTTGCGCGCATTAGATGACCTCGTCAGGCAAGGTAAAGTGCTTTACGTCGGCGTCAGCGAATGGACCCCTGCGCAGATGACTGAAGCGCTCGCCATCGCCGATCGACGTTTGCTTGATCGCATTGTCGTCAACCAACCAATCTACAATATGCTAGAGCGTTATATTGAAAAAGAAGTCATCCCGCTTGGCGAAGAAAAAGGGATCGGTCAGGTTGTCTACTCCCCGCTTGCTCAAGGTGTGTTAAGTGGAAAATACAAAAAAGGCAGTGACATCCCTAAAGACAGCCGAGCGGCTTCAGGAAATAAGCCGGAGGCGATCCAACGCTTTTTAAATGACTCAGCTCTTGATCGTGTCGCCGAGATCCAAGCGATCGCTGACGAGGAGAATTTAACGATGTCGCAATTGGCACTTGCGTGGATTTTACGGCAACCAAATGTGTCCAGCGCGCTGATTGGTGCAAGTAAGCCTGAGCAAGTGCGTGAAAATGTTAAAGCATCAAATGTTGAGCTTTCATCGGAAACGCTCGACAGAATCGAAGCACTTTTACATTCAGACAGCCGTCCACTTTAACGCTACCATGCAAGAAGAGTGCAATAATACGAGACACTGCTGCACGGGCGTGGCACAATAAAAATGTTTTGAGGAGAAAGACAATGACCTTTGGTGAACTATACAAGTACGCAAAATCGGTTGTTCATCCTAAGCGCCTGTCAGAAACGGCAGAAGCAGGCGGCGTCGGAGCTGCCCTATTATCTGAAAGCGGTCAAGTATATACAGGCATTTGTATCGATACTGCTTGTTCTTTAGGCTTTTGTGCAGAGCATGCCGCCGCAGCGCAAATGGTGCTGAACGCGGAAAGCCGTGTGGTAAAAATGGTGGCCGTCGGCTGGAACGGTAACATTTATCCGCCCTGCGGACGTTGTCGTGAGTTTATTCGCCAACTTCATGACGACAACGACTTAACCAAGGTTCTCATCGAAGACGACGTCATCGTCGCCTTAAAGGATTTATTACCGTATGATTGGCGGCACTCTTCCTAATTTTCAGTCATACATAAAAGCAACCGCACCTCCAAGGTTAGAAATTGCCAACCAGTGGAGGTGCTTTTATAACCATTAAATATCGAACGGCTCATACGGGAGATCATGCGCGTCAGCCACAGCTTGATAAACGATATCCCCGCCAGTGATATTCAGACCTTTTCGAAGTGCCGCATCCTTTTTCATCGCCTGCTTAAACCCGAGATCGGCTAATTTTGCTGCATATGGAACGGTCACGTTTGACAGAGCAATTGTTGATGTCCTCGGCACCGCTCCAGGCATATTCGATACAGCATAATGAAGCACGCCATGCCTTACGTACGTTGGAGAATCATGCGTCGTCACTTGATCCGACGTTTCCACAATCCCTCCTTGGTCGATCGCTACATCGACGATGACAGATCCTTCACTCATTCGCTTCACCGTCTCTTCATGCACGAGTGTAGGCGCTTTCGCACCAGGAAGAAGAACAGCCCCGACCACTAAGTCACTCTCCGCGACGACCTCATCAATGTTTAATGGGTTTGACATCATCGTTTGAATACGCGTTCCAAATAGTTGATCAAAGTGATGCAAACGAGCTGTATTCACATCGAGTACGGTTACTTGCGCCCCGAGGCCAATCGCGATTTGCACAGCTTCAAAACCGACTGTCCCTCCACCAATGACAGTAACATTGCCGCGCCGAACTCCAGGCACACCTCCGAGAAGAATACCTTTGCCACCATTTCTTTTTTCAAGAAAATGAGCACCAATCTGTGTCGCCATCCGACCAGCGACCTCACTCATCGGATTTAAAAGCGGAAGACCTGCATCTGTTTGTACCGTTTCATAAGCGACAGCGTTAACCCCTGCTGACATCAAAGCCTCTGTAAGCTCACGATCGGCAGCCAAATGAAGATATGTAAAGAGAAGCTGCCCTTCACGAAAAAAAGCATACTCTGACGGGATGGGTTCCTTTACCTTCATCACCATATCACAAGACCAAGCCTCTTCAGCAGTATCTACAATTTGCGCTCCCGTTCGTTCATAATGCTCATCTAAAAATCCTGAGTCGACACCTGCATTCGCTTCCACAAACACCGAATGTCCCCGTGCGGTTAGCTCTGACACTCCGGACGGCGTTAAAGCAACGCGATGCTCTTGATTTTTCACTTCTTTTGGTACGCCAATATTCATACGATCTCTCCCTTTGTGCTCTATTTATTCAGGCCATACCCACGTAAACAGGCCTTCGCTGTTTCTTAATAGCATTTGAAAAGATTCAAGCGATTCATACCCAATCGCTTTTAATTCTTCTACATACTCAGCGACAGCTTTATCGTCTGACGGCTTTAAGGCATCAACCATTTGTTGCACGGCCGCCTTCGCATCTTCCCCTATTAACTCGTCTGGAGCAAAAGCAACAAATTGATCTTCACCTTGCTGTTGAAACAATGACATCTCGCCATCATTTTCAAGTTTTAACTGAAATTGATCTTTAGACTCACTAGGAATCTGGTCCGGCATCACTGGATCAGCAGTGAACAAAATCCAGAGGGCCAAACCTACAAGTATAAGTCGCCACATAAGCAATCACCTCTTGTCTTAGGGTGGCAAAATGTGGCTTAGGTTATGCGTACATTTTTTAGACCTTGCGATGGACGACATTCTGACCGCCAGTGACTTCCATAATGGCTCCCGTAATAAAATCTGAGGATGCGTCAGCAAAGAAAGCAACTGCTCGAGCAATATCTTCCCCAGTACCCGGTCGCCCGACAGGTGCTGGCTCCCCTAGATTTTCGTCAATCTCCTCAATGGTCGCTTCCTTCATTTTTCCAGAAATATCTCCTGGACAAACCATATTTGCTGTAATTCCTGAGGCAGCCTCTTCTTGAGCAATTGTCCGAGTCAATGAAACGAGCCCCGTCTTTGCTGCGGCAAACGCCGATCGATCCATCCAACCAGGAGCGTTGGAAGCATCTTGAAAACCATACGTAATGATGCGGCCAAATTTCGCTTTTCTCATATCAGCGACGCACGCCTTAAAAAAATGAAATACTGAAGATAAATTTCCTTGAACCATCGCATTCCATTCCGTTGACTCATAGTCTGCGAGCTTCTTCCTCTCAAAAATATATGGCCCCGCATTACAAACAAGAATAGAAACGGGCCCAAACCTCTCTTTGCTACTAGCGATCATCCGGTCAATGTCTTCTTTGATCGTAACGTCACCTTGAACGAGATGAAGTGACTGTTGATATTGATCAAGTTCCTTTTTCATCGCTTGACCGGCCTTTTCATCTTTAAAATAAGAAACAGTAACGAAATGACCTTGTTTTAAAAAATATTCAGCAACTTGGCGACCTAATCCCTTCGTTCCTGCGCTAATAAATACGTGCGGATTCAATGTAATCGATCCTCCACTGTTCCTTAGTTTTTGTTATTTAAGTGGGAGCCATTGCAATACACGTCTGATTTGCTCACCCCAATAACCCCAAGCATGATGATCTGACCCTTTTTCATCAATCAGGTCTAATCCACGCTTTCTCGCTTCATCTCTGAAAATAATGTTCTGCTCATATAAGAAATTCTCAATTCTACATCATTGAAAAATTTGACTTGACGGTGTATGTTCCTGTTGTGATTGAAGCAAGTACAATAAATCATCCTGCTGCGGAAGTTAAATACCTTTTCCATAAACCGTCTGACAGCCCGTGGAGCAAATATAGCGTCGGTAGCTTCTCTTTTACAGGTTGCTCCGGCAATAAAACTGTGACTGAGGTTGAGAGCGCTAAAACGCCTTACTTCATCCAACAATGAATAAGTGCCATACAGTCCCTCCTCATTTTTCCATAAGATCATCCCCTTCAAGCATAACGCAAAAAAAAGCTGCGTCAAAGGAGAATGATGCTCACTTTGACATTTGCAGCTTTTCATCATAATGACATTTAATTTTTCAGAACTTGCTTACCAACTTCAATTGCTTTTCGAACAGCCGAAAAGCCTGTCCCACCTGCACTGTTTCGTCGGTCGACAACTGTAAAAGGATCGAGGTCATGATAAATATCATCGTCAAAGGCTGAATGTGTTGCTTTATATTCTTCCAATGACAGATCTTTTAAGTAAATCCCCTTTTGGATGCATTGCAAGACGAGTTTGCCGACAATTTCATGCGCTTCGCGGAACGGCACGCCTTTATTCGCCAAATAATCTGCGAGTTCCGTTGCATTTGAAAAATCGTTGTGGACTTCCGCTTTCATATGCTCGCTGTTCACCGTCATCGTTTCGATCATACCTGCAAAGATCTTCAAGGATCCTTTTACGGTCGTCACCGCGTCAAACATCCCTTCTTTATCTTCTTGCATGTCTTTATTATACGCTAGCGGTGTCCCTTTCATTACGGTCAGCAGTCCCATTAAATGCCCATAGACACGACCTGTCTTTCCACGAATGAGCTCTGCCATATCGGGATTCTTCTTTTGCGGCATAATACTCGACCCAGTAGCAAACGCATCATCCATCTCAATAAAGTTAAACTCTTTAGATGACCAAAGAATAAGCTCTTCACAAAACCGTGACAAGTGCATCATAATCATCGCGGCATCACTTAAAAATTCGATGATAAAGTCACGGTCACTCACTGCATCTAAGCTGTTTTGATAAATACCAGCAAACCCTAACGCTTCTGCCGTCATTTCTCGGTTAATCGGAAAAGTAGTGCCAGCAAGTGCACCAGCACCTAAAGGCGACTGGTTGACCCGTTTTAAACTATCGTTCAAACGCTCATAGTCGCGGTCAAGCATCCAAAAATACGCCATTATATGATGAGCGAATGAGACTGGCTGAGCTCGTTGTAAATGGGTATAACCTGGAATGAGCGTTTCTACATTGGCTTCTGCTACATCTAGGAGCACTTGCTGAAAGTGACGTATAGATGCAGCAATCTCTTTAATTTCTTCGCGTAAATATAAATGCATATCTGTGGCAACCTGATCGTTCCGGCTTCGACCAGTATGAAGCTTTCCACCGACAGGTCCAATGAGATCAATTAAATGCTTTTCCAAATTTAAATGGATGTCCTCATTTTCCACATGGTACGTTAATTCTCCAGCCGCGGCTTTTTTTTGCAAGGTCAAAAGTCCGTCCTGAATTTGTTTAGCTTCGTCAGCAGATATGATGCCGCAAGCATCTAACATCGAGACGTGAGCAAGGCTTCCTTCGATATCCTGCATGACTAATTGTTGGTCAAATGGAATGGAAGCGCCGAAGGCTTCCACCCAGTCTTCGGCGCTTTTTGTAAATCGACCGCCCCATAATTTCTTCACACGTTCACCTTCTTGTTGTGCGTCATGCTGTGTACTTTTGTAGGAAGACCCCATAATTTGATAAAGCCTACTGCAGCTTCGTGATCAAACTCGTCATCCGCAGTGTACGTAGCAAGATTTTCGTTATAGAGAGAGTACTCAGATTGACGGCCTTCAACAATCGCATGACCTTTAAACAATTTCACCCGCACCTTGCCGGTGACTGACTTTTGTGTTTCGCTCAAGAAGGCTTCGATCGCGGGGCGTAATGCAGAGAACCACAGACCGTCGTAAATGAGCTCAGTCAACTTTTTCTCAATGACTGGTTTAAAGTGAGCGACCTCTTTAGGAAGTGTCAGATCTTCCAACTCTTTATGTGCTTTAATTAATGTCATTGCACCAGGGCACTCGTAAACTTCACGAGATTTAATACCGACAAGGCGGTTCTCTACATGGTCAATCCGACCTACACCGTGCTTTCCAGCCAAAATATTTAGCTCAATAATGAGTTGATCAAGTGGATACGCTTTACCGTTAATTGCGACTGGTACACCTTGCGCAAAATCGATTTCGACGATGTCAGCCGTATCAGGTGTTTGTTCTAAATTTGCTGTCAGCTCATAAGCACCTTCAGGAGGCGTTGCCCACGGGTCCTCCAAAATACCACACTCATTGCTCCGTCCCCATAAGTTTTGATCAATGGAATATGGAGAATCAAGGTTGATTGGAATAGGGATATTATGCATTTTCGCATAATCAATTTCTTCTTCACGAGACCATTTCCATTCTCGTACTGGAGCAAGTACTTCTAAATCTGGATTCAGTGCGTGAATCGACACTTCGAAGCGGACTTGGTCGTTCCCTTTACCAGTACAACCGTGTGCCACTGCGCTAGCCTGCTCTTTTTCCGCAACCTCAACGAGCTTTTGCGCAATCAAAGGACGGCTTAACGCAGAAATAAGTGGATATTTTTGTTCATATAATGCATGACCTTGCAATGCTTTTAATGCATATTCCTCAGCGAACTCTTTTTTTACATCGAGCATGTAAGATTCGACTGCCCCGACATCGAGGGCTTTTTGTTTTACGAAATCTAAATCCTTACCTTCACCTAAATCGAGGCAAAGCGCAACAACTGCATATCCATTCTCCTGCAACCATTTAATGGCGACTGATGTATCGAGTCCTCCCGAATAAGCTAAAACAACTTTTTTCATATGTTTATATCCTCCTTAAGATCCTTACCAACAACAGCAAGCGTCTTATTTATCATCAATAATTTATTATTATTCATCAAAGTGTATTTTCTTACACTTACTTTAGCAATTAACAGCTAGAATTTCAACCACTTTTTTTATTTTATTTCACCCATGTATACGATTAAATACAAAAAAATGAATAATACGCCACGTAAGACATGAAAAACCCCAAAGGATCAGACTTTCGTTAGCCGTGATTCCTTTGGGGAATGTTTTACTGATTGGGGGATAAACGAATTGTATCGCGAGCAATCATCACTTCTTCATTTGTTGGCAGAACGAGGACTTTTACCGGCGAATGCGGATAACTAATGACGGTATTTTTCTTGCCGGCTTCATTTAAAGTTGGATCCCAATATACACCCATAAACTCCAATCCTGTTAATACTCTAGAGCGAACCGGAGCAGAGTTTTCACCGATACCTGCAGTAAAGATAATCGCGTCGACACCGCTCATTCGCGCAGCGTAAGACCCGATATATTTATGAATATGCGCAGCAAATACTTCGAGCCCAATTTCAGCCCGATGATTTCCTTGTTGGGCCGCCTCCATAATATCTCTAAGGTCACTGGATAATCCCGTTAGACCGAGCAAGCCGCTTTTTTTATTTAAGATATTCGTAACTTCCTCAGCCGTTTTACCTGTTTTCTCCATAATATAAGGAATAAGCGCCGGGTCAATATCTCCAGACCGTGTGCCCATCGTTAAGCCAGCAAGCGGCGTAAAGCCCATCGACGTATCAATTGACCGACCGTGTTCAACTGCACAAATACTTGCCCCATTACCTAAATGACAAGAAATTAAGCGTAGCTGATTTAAAGGGCGCTCAAGAACTTCTGCAGCCTTCTGCGTCACATACTTATGCGAGGTCCCATGAAAACCATACTTTCGAATGCCATAGCTCTCATAATACTCAAACGGTAAGCTATAAAGATAAGACTGCTCAGGCATCGTCTGATGAAATGCGGTATCAAAAACAGCAACGGCTGGAACATTGGGTAGCTTTTCCTTAAAAGCTAACATCCCTACAATGTTCGCTGGGTTATGAAGTGGCGCAAGCTCTGATACCTCTTTCAAGTCTTGAATGACCTCCGGGGTAATTAATGCAGAGTCGCTAAATTTTTCTCCTCCGTGAACGACGCGGTGGCCGATACCATCAATTTCTTCATATGAAGAAATGATTTCATGCGATAAAAGACTATCCAGTAACACCGCAACGGCGTCTCCATGGTCTGTAATATCTACGACTTGTTCAATTTTTTCATCCTGAACTTCAATCGAGAAAACTGGGTTTTCCAAACCAATTCGCTCAAAAAGTCCTTTCGTAATAATTCTTTCTGCCGGCATTTCTAATAACTGAAATTTGAGTGATGAACTGCCTGCGTTTATCGCCATGATTTTTTGCATCTTGGTGTCCCCCTTGACTGACTCACTCGAACAGCACATGACCGTTATGTTGTTTCTATTTTGTCGCTCAAGCGTTCATTTTATTGTTGCGATTGAATATTGTCCTTATGCCAATCGCTAATTTGTCTGACCATTGACCTGACTTTATTAGGATCACTCAATGTAGGCAATGGTGAGATTAAAACTTCTTTTGGCGTTACGGCTTTGTCGCCCTTCTTTTGAAGAACTAAGATACTTTTACTAAATTTTTTCTGTAAAAATAAATTGTCCGGGAGTTGAAAAAACTATGGATGATTGCTTCTTGATGAATGAACTCACGTAACTTTGTGTCTTTATCTGTTTCAAACAAAGTGTTTGGTACAACTAGAAACAGATGACCATTCGCTTTCGTATAACGAAGGGATTGCTCAATAAATAAATGATGCGCATAAGGAAGACGCTCACCAGAAGCATCCTTTAATTGATAAGCTGCTGCATCTCCAGGATAATATCCCACCGGCAGATCACAAATCAAAACGTCTGCTTGGTTGACATACATCGGCTTTAGCGCGTCTTGATGAGAAAAAGCAATTTCATGTCGCTGCAAATTCGCACTAGCTACTGAAAGTTGCAGAAGCGTTTCGTCCGCATCGACGCCACTTGCCTGAACGGGTTTATGAATCGCCTGATTCATCACGGCAGTTAATAGATTTGAAGTCCCTACTGCCGGATCAAACAGTTGCCATTCTTTTTGCTCTCCAAGCCATAAATTACAGAGCATTGCTATTAATAGGCTAACACCATCGGGGGTCATCGCATGATGCGGTTGCACGCCCGATTTCATTCCTTTTAAAATGCCAAGCTGCAGTGCACGTCGTATCGATTCTGGTTCAGTCCGTTCAAGATCAATGAGCGTCTGACTTGGCTCATGAAAAGCACGTTCTGCAGCGAGAGCTAAACCTTCAAGATACGAAAGCTCCCTTTTCTTCTCTAGTTGCAGCGCTTCTTGATCTAACCAGTTAAACATTGTTTCTACATCTGTTGTTGAATGCACTTTGCCCACCTCCAAACACACGAAAAAGCCCCGGTCATGACCAGAGCCTTCGTGAACCTGTGTTATTGAATCTCTTCAACTGCTTTAAGTGCCGCTTCATAATCTGGATGGTTCGTCACTTCCTGCACATAATCCGCATGAACAATAATTCCATCCTTATCGATAACAAAGACCGCCCTAGATAGCAAACGAAGCTCTTCAATATGTACACCGAAAGCCTTGCCGAAAGATAGATCTCGATGATCCGATAACGTTTCAACGGCTTCTATTCCATTTGCACCACACCAGCGCTTTTGAGCAAAAGGAAGATCTACACTAATCGTTAAGACTTTAACATTGGATAAGCGTGCAGCTTCTTCATTAAATTTCCTCGTCTGTGCGTCGCAAACCCCTGTATCGATTGAGGGTACAACGGAAATAATCAAAGGCTGGCCCTTGTAGTCCTCTAAAGATCGCTCTTCAAGCTGATTGTTCAACACTGTAAAGTTTGGTGCTTCGTCGCCCTTTTGAACCTCTTGCCCTGCCAATGTCACAGGGTTGTTTTTAAAAGTGATGCCTGTACGTCCCATTACACTTCCTCCTTCTATGATACTACCGACACGATTTGTGAATTGTTATAGTCATCATAGACTTTTCAGAGTAAGATTTCAACCTTAAAAGTCTTGAAATCAGCACTTTATCGAAGTTTAAAAAGTTCATCACTTATGAATAAAAAGACAGAGAAAACCTCTGCCTGCCGCATTCACTAAATATCAAGTTTCCTGTCTTCATCTGGACTTCTTTCTTTTTCCTGTTTTTTGATCATCGCCTGTATTTTTTCGACGGCTTGTGGGGCCAAATCAAGCAAGCGCTCATAAATATGAGTTGATTCATCGACATGAATCATTTTTACGCCTTCGCGACCGACGATGAGAAAGGCGATTGGTGTAATTGATACCCCACCACCGCTACCACCGCCAAATGGAAATTCCTCTTTAGATTGCTGTTCATCGTCAAACGAGCTTTCATCATTTGAACTCTTCTTCTGCCCCGTTCTTTGTCCAAACTGAGAGCCGCCGGCCGCAAAGCCAAAACCAACTTTAGAAACGGTTAAAATCACACTTCCATCAGGGGTTTCAACAGGGTCACCGATGATAGTGTTGACGTCGATCATGTTTTGCAAATGTTCCATGGCTGTTTTCATCAAGCCTTGAATTGGATGTTCAGACATTTGTATCATGCTCCTTGTTGTTTTTTGCCTCCAGCTCTTGCGCCAATGCAAACCCATTTTTATCATGGCATTTATAGCATGTCCGACCTGGAAAGAAACCATACTTTGAAAGAGCGTATTGGCACACGCTCGCTGAAAATTTGGCCAAATATGAATCACAGGTGTCGCTTCAAAACGGACATATGAACTGACGAGCTGCAACATCGTGCCTTTAGCCGTCCAAAGTGCGCCCGCTACGATACCGGCGGATGCCGCATCACCCGTCCCAACCTCACTATGCCAAACCCACGTTTTTACAGTGCATTTCTTTAAAAATGTCCGCACAATACGATATAATCCGACGATATGGGCCAGCAAATTGCGGCCTTGATTAATTTTCTCAAGTAGTTCCTCTGTACCGACCCAATGATGTTTTTCTTCGTCTCGCTTTTTTGAATTTTCCACATCGACTTCCACCTTGCCGATGTCTTGATCAAATTTAAGCACCGGAATCGTCTTGCGAATGCGCACCCATCGCCAAAATTGAATGAGCACCTCTAACCGGTCATCTTTCTGTTCTCGCTTGTATGTCACTTCTACAGAGACCTTCGTAAACCAGACGACAGCAAGAAGAAAAATCAAACCAACCGCTACGTAGACAAAAATCATTGCACATCCCTGCCTTTGTCAGTATTCATCCAGTATTGACCAATGTTTTCTTGTTTAATCAAACAGTAAGGCTGTTAACGGGAGCATTTTTTTGTCATAATAAAGAAAGTACCACCGAAGAGATGACATAAGGAGGAATGAAACGGTGAACCAACAATCTTTTTATTTTTTCTACAAAAATATTGAAGACCGTGCAAAACGATTTGAGCAGTTACAGAAGGCTGCTGATACATATAACTTTCAGCTTGAAAAAGATTTCAATAAAGCCGATGTCATCGTGAGCATTGGCGATGATGGCACCTTTCTACAAGCGGTACGAAAAACAGGCTTTCGCCAAAACTGTATCTATGTCGGCTTATCTTACAATTCAGAGCCACGCCTCTACTGTGACTTTTCTCTCCAAGACACAGAAACGATTAAACAAGCGCTAAACATGACCGACACGGTAGAAGTGCGCCGTTACCCGACAATCGAAGTGTCTATTAATGAAATGAATCCATTTTTGTGTCTAAACGAATGCAGCATTCGTTCGTCAATTATTAAAACGTTTGTCATGGATGTTTACATTGATGATTTACATTTTGAAACATTCCGTGGCGATGGTATGGTCGTCTCCACACCGACTGGGAGTACGGCTTACAGTAAATCGATCAATGGCGCCATTATTGATCCAAAGCTGCAATGCCTGCAGATCAGTGAACTCGCGTCACTCAATAACAACCGCTACCGTACACTAGGCTCTCCTTTCGTGTTAAATGATGATCGCAAACTTCGTCTCGTCGTCCGTCAAGATGGAAATGATTATCCGATTATCGGTCTTGATAACGAAGCATTTAGTACGCAAAACATTCGGACGATTGATATTCAAATCAGCGACCGGAAGATCAGCACAGCCAAGCTCCGCAACAACTCATTTTGGGAAAAAGTTCAGCGGACGTTTTTGTAAAAAATTAAAAAAAGCCTCTACTTTTTAAGCGTAGAGACGACAAAGTGTAGTTAAAGCCTTCCCAAGGCTTTTCTCCACGTTTTTAATAATCACATCTTCTAATCCGGGAAACATCATGTTAGAATGCATACACACACAACTCCTATCTCGCTCTCTTGTTTTTCGGCAACTCAAGTGTAGTAAAGATATAGGAGCTTGTGTGTATTTTTTTGTCCTTTTTTCGTAAACCCCAACAAATATTGCAGAGCCAAAAATCAAGGGGAACGAGCGCCCACAAGCGACCGTTCCCCATTGATCTTTTTACGCTTGATAATACGTCCGTCCACCAACGATTGTTTCGCTCACTGGATTGGCAAGAATGGCTTCTGGGTCTTTCTCCATCGTAAAGAAATCTGCTGCAAAAATAGAAAAATCAGCGGTATAATTCGGACATATCTTTCCTCGTCTTTCAGCATGCCCACTGATCCAAGCGCTACCTGTCGTATATAATGAAATGGCTTCATACATCGATAGCTTTTCTTGCGGAATATAGCCATCATGAAGAGAATCTTTTTTCCGGCGCGCAACAGCAGCGTAAATACCCTCCCGGGGATCAGGCGTTTCAATCGGGGCATCCGACCCTCCAGCAACACGCAACCCACGGTCAAGATATGTTTTCCATGGATATAACAAAATTGGGCTATCTCCTATGCGATCAAGCACCCATGGAAAATCAGACAAAACAAACTGTGGTTGTAGATCCAAGCCGACTGGCATCGTCTGCATTTGTGCTATCAATTTTTCATTGGACAACGAAGCGTGAATGATCCGATCTACCTCCCCTGCAGGCGGGGGATTATGTTGCAGCACATCAATAACAGCAGCCAAGGCTTGATCTCCGATGGCATGAATAGCTACCGTTTTATCAACAGATCTTGCCTGTTGAACGAGACGTTCCAACTCATCTTCTGAATGTATTGCAACCCCATTGGTCGTATTGTCATCAGCATACGGGTGTGACAACCAAGCCGTCCTTCCGCCCAACGCACCGTCCGCAAATATTTTGATTGGCCCCCATTCAAGATGTCCATGATCATCAATAGGCCCTTCAAAACGTTCCCGTTCTTCAAAACATAAATGATTGACGAGCAACTGTGTCCGAAAAGCGAGCCTCTCCCCATCAATCACTTTTTTAAACGCAGACAACGTTGGATACAGCCCATGATAGTAAGCTAAATCTTCTGTATGCCCGCCAGTTAATCCTAATGACAATAATTTTTCCACTGACACACGAAGCGCTCGCTCAACATATGCTTGGTTTGGGCGCGGCATCGTTTGCTTCATAATGTCCTGAGCACTGTCATATAGCCATCCATTCAAACGACCATCAGGAAACCGCCCGATGACACCGCCAGGAGGATCAGGTGTATCCTTGTCAATACCCGCCCGTTGAAGCGCCATTCTATTAACAAGCATCGCGTGCTTACAAACCCGATGAAGGACCATAGGTCGATATGGACTGATCGCATCAAGCGTTTCAAGGGACATCATTTGCCGGTCTGTCCAGTTGTTTTCATTCAGCCCATCAGCAATCACCCATTCATCGGTCGTAGTTTCAACCTCATGAATAAGCTTCTGAATGACCGAGCGCGAACTACTCAATTCAGACAAATCGAGGCGGAGTTGTTGTTCCCCATAGCCAATCATATGCAAATGACTGTCGACAAAACCTGGATACATCGCTCGGCCATGTAAATTGACTGCTTCCGCATCTGAAAGATCAAATGCTTCACCGAGCGCCTTTTGATCTCCGGTGCCAACGATTTGATCACCTACCGTTAATACGGCTTCAACCTTTTCTCCCGGTTTCGCCATCGTATAAATGGGACCGCCAAACCATAAGCGTTTCATCATTTCCCCCCTTTACTCTGACGTCCATTTTCCCTTTAGAGAAAATGAGAAAACTCGTCCGCCTTTTCCTGCTTTAACGACACTAATTCAACTTGGGCCAGCGCATCATCAACGAGCTTATCGATGTCGAGCTTTTCTTCATAAAAAGCCGCCTGACTGCGTCTAGGTTTTGTTTTCGGAGCTGGAGGCAAAAAGACCGTGCAGCAATCTTCATACGGAAGAATGGACACATCGTACGTACCGATTTCCCGAGCCTTATCCATAATCTCGACTTTATCCATCGTCAAGAGCGGCCGTAATAGTGGAAGGTCTGTCACCTCTCCAATCGTATACATGCTTTCTAACGTTTGACTTGCCACTTGTCCAAGGTTTTCACCAGTCACAACAGACAAAGCCTTCCGCTTCTCAGCAAGCCGCTCAGCAATCCTCAGCATCATTCGCCGGGTAATCGTCATTGTATAATCCGGTGCCACATTTCTCTGAATCGTTTCCTGTATTTCAGTAAATGGCACAATGTGCAGTTTCATATTGCCAAAACGCCTGAGTTCCTTTGCTAAAGAAATGACCTTTTGTTTCGCACGCTCACTCGTATAAGGAGGGCTAAAAAAGTGAATAGCTTCCAAACTAAGACCTCTGCGCATCGCCATATACGCCGCAACAGGCGAGTCGATTCCACCTGACAGCATAAGCATCGCCTTTCCAGACGTCCCTGCCGGAAAACCACCTGCTCCTTTAACGACGCCACAAGAAATATACGCAGCGTTATGCCGAATTTCGACACGTACTTCTATATCAGGATGATGAACATTAACGGAGACACTCTCATTATTCTTTAGTAAATGACCGCCTACAATCGCATTCATTTTTTGCGAGTCTGGCGTAAACCCTTTAAAGGAACGTTTCGTCGTCACTTTAAACGTGAGCGATTTGCCTTCGATTTGCTCTTTAAATAACGCATCAGCCGTTTCAAGAATGCCATCGATTGTCAATGTTGACTTAGCTGCAAGACTCATGGAATGAATACCAAATACATCTACCAATGACTGCATTACCTCATGTGGATCAGCGTCATTTAGATTAATAAACATACGATCGCGTGCTAATTCAAGTGTCGCCTGGCCCGCCACACCCTTTAACCTGTTTACAATACTGCGTTTTAACTTATTGATAAAAAAAGTGCGATTTTTCCCTTTTAATGCCAACTCACCATAACGAATAATCATATGATCATACAACAATCTATCTCATCACTTTCTGTAATTGATTTACCTCTTCCTTAAATACACCTACAAATTCATGTAGCTCTGCTGGTTTCGTCTCACAGCTTAACGAAATGCGAAGTGCGCTACCTGCCACCTCATTTGAATGCCCACAAGAAAGAAGAACTCGACTCGGCTGATGCGCCTTAGACGCACAAGCTGATTGCGTCGATACATATATGTTTCGACGACTCAACGCATTCACAAGCACTTCGGACTTCACATGAGGAACGGCAAACTGCACGATATGACTCACTGCATCCTCAGGCGATAAGACAATGACTTCATCAATGTCCGTGAGCTGACGCCTAAGGTTAGCTGTCATTTTTCGTAACTCTGTATGCTTTTGTCGATACCTTTCTACGGTAAGTCGCCATGCCTTCGCAGCCGCGACTGCACCAGCTACATTGACTGTGCCAGACCGTAAACCTCTTTCCTGTCCCCCACCGTCTTGAACCGTCGTCAATGACGTCCCTTCACGGCAATAGAGGACACCCGTTCCTTTTAAACCATGCAATTTATGAGCAGAGATCGATAAAAGATCAATCGGTGTTTCATCCATCTGTAAACATTCTTTTCCTGCACCTTGTACATGGTCGACGTGAAAGACGAGCTGTGGAAAATGCCTGAGCGCTGACGCAATTTCTTTTACCGGCATAATGGTTCCCAGCTCATTCTGCACATGAATTAAACTCACTAAAATCGTATCATCACGCACCGCATCAATCACTTGTTCGACTGTAATCCGACCGGCACGATCTGGACTTAGCCACGTCACTTCAAAGCCTTGCTCTTCCAGCGACCTCATCAGCTGTCGAACTGACGCATGCTCAACAGCGCTCGTAATGATGTGCTTACCACGATGAGCGCGCGCCCGTATTCTTCCTAAAATGGCCAATTGATTGCTCTCAGTCCCACCAGATGTAAAAACGATCTCCGCTGCTTCTGCTCCGAGCAAAGACGCGACTTGGCGTCTAGCTGATAGTAAAAGCCGTTCACTCTCCTCTCCGAGACCATGCAAAGAGGCCGGATTAGCGAAATACCGGCTGGCAACTTCTGCATGTACTTGAACGACTTCAGGAAACGGTCGCGTTGTCGCACTATTATCTAAATAAATCAAACTGATCACCTCGCCGATCCTTCAGCACTTCGTGTGCTGACACGCTGCTTTTCATAGTACCACATGAGCTTCTATTTCGGAACTCTACTTCCCGAATTCGTTTTGTGGAACAACATACCAGGAACCTCATCTATCAAGCTTGTATTGATCAACTTTACCAATTCAAAACGATAAGTAGCCAACCGATCCTTCTGCCAAGTAAACCACTCCATAATATAACAAAAAACTGTTCCCTTTTTCCGAAGGAACAGCCTTTGCCTAATCATCTTTATTGAGACGTTTCTCGATGTTGATGTTCTAACACTTCTTCCATTTTCCGCAATGCCCCCGGTTCAATCGATTCAACAGCGGAGGCAGCTTGCTCTAACGCCAACTCATAGTCGCAATTGCGAAAGCTGTCCTCAGCTTCTAACAATTGTGTATGTATTTCAGGGTACCTTGTTCTGTACTTATTTCCATATTGAATTAACTGCTCAACGAGAAACGCTTGTTCTACCATATCCGTGCTCTTCGTATGTAGTCGCTCAACTTTTTCTTTTATATGTGCAACCACTTCGTTAATATGAGTCATATCCAAAGGCGTTTGCTGAAGGGCATCGTGAACCAAGTTCATCCCTTCCTCCGCCTCCTCAAAAGCTGACACATAAGATGAGGGTACGCCCGGAAGATTACTTTTGTAAATGAGCCGTCGCGCATCTACGAGCTGCTTTTTCATCGTCGCTAAATCATCTCTCGCCTGCATCTCATCTTGACGCAGCGCTTGGTACGATTCACTACGTTGTTTTTGCGATTCTTTTACGTCTTGAATGTCCTCAAGCAGCTGTTGAATGTCTTTTTTAATGACCGTATTCGCTTCCGTATGCATTTCCATTAAGCCTTCTAGTCGCTGGTAGGTCTTTTCGAGCTCTTTCAATCGCTTTTCGGTTTGCTTCGCTTCTTTCAAGGCCTCCTCATCAAGCTGATAGCTACTTTGTAAGAAGCTTACCTCTTCCTCAAGCCTCTCTTCCTCTCGCCCTATTGATACGAGCGTCGGCTCGATCCCAGACAACTCTTGCATATTGAAATGACGAGCGTATACTTCTTGTTCAAAAGCATCGTATAGTTGATCTACATTCTCTTTTGTTGATTGAGCGACCGTCTCTGATTTTTCAACATCCCCTTGCTCAACGCTCTTTTTCCCCTGCTCAAGCTCCTCTTTTATTTGTTGAATTTGCGTAGCAGGTTGGAGATGATCCAGAAAATACGATTGCTCCTGCATATCTTCAAGACCTGCCTCTAAATCTTTCACTGCTTCTGGCAGACGGTAAAGCAGTTCTTGACGTAATTCGGGCAGCACCGCAATTTTTTCTTCTATACTATGTAATGAATCTTTAATTGCAAACAACACATCACGCGCTTCAAAGTAATTTCCTTCCTCCGTCTTTTCTTCAAACAGCGTGAATTGTGGCTGTAAGCTGTTTACTTCCTTTTCATACACTTCTGCTGCTGGTCCAAGCTTACGCTGATCAACCAATAACGTTTTCTTTATCGATTGATGAAGGGCGCGAAACTCATCAATTTCGACACGGTTTTTTTCTTCACTGCCGATCAAATCTTGCAGCTCTGTCAGCATTTTGTCGATACGCTGTTGCGTTTTCTCAAGCGACGCCTTTATTTCGGCGCTGAGCCGACCTGCCTTTCTAAATCGATAACGGTCCGCAGCCTCCTCAGTGTCAAACATTTTCTCTTCCAGCAAAGGCAGCTCTTCCGTTACAATGGTTTCCCACAATTCACGCCATTTTTCAAAATTTTTCTCTGTTTCGCCGGTGAGCTTCAATTGCTTTACTTTTGCCAGTTCCGCTGGCACATCACCGTTTAAGAGTAAATTCTTCTCTTCTTCAAACCGTTCTACTTGTTTATATATTTGTCGCTTACGGATCATCCCTGCTGTTAGAAGCACAAGCAGTACGACAAGTGTTAAAATGATCCAGTGAATGACAGACCAAGACATAAATAAGCCTCCCCGATCAGCACCATTTCGTCCATACGATTTATTGTTAACGTTTGTATGGAAAAACAGGTAATCTACCTGTTCAATAACAGTCCATTTTTTTCAAAACAATACATAGTTATATCTTAAAAAAGCATACCCTTATCATATCATGGTTTTAAGACTTGTTCCGCATTTTGTCGGCAATTTGTCACAAAAAATATCTTAAAAAACATGAATTGACTATATATGGACTGGCGACGCCTCTTTTTTCAACTGCTTTAACCAGTAATCCAACTGTTGTCGATGCGTTTTATGAAAATACATTTCGTGAGGAAAGACAAATAAAACATTCGTTAAATAGTGCTTTTGTAAATATGGAACCATCATCATCGTCTTTAATTGCATCATCGTATAGGGTACAGGAAACTGAACCATCTCTCCATTCGCAACAGCTTCCTCTAGTAGTTGGGTGAAAATATATTTTTCTTTCGCCAAGTACGTCGTCGCAATCTCGCGCGCCAACATTGTATCTAGCGTTAATTCTCTATAGAGGAAACGAGCGGTTTCCGCATGTTCGCGCTGATAATCTAGCAAGCGAAAAACGACTTTGCGAATTACCGTTAAAGCACCTGCTTCCCCTTCTTCTTTTAAGGTGTTGACAAGAGACGACATATACCCTTCAAAATAGGAAACAGACATTTCTTCAAGAAGCCCTTCTTTATTTTTAAAGTAATACGAAACGAGCGCTGGATTTACGCCCGCTTTTTGCGCAATGGCTCGAACGGATGTACCACCATACCCTGTCGTATTAAACAATTGAACGGCTGCGTCCATAATCGCTTCCTTCGTCTCTCTAGCCACGAATTTTCCTCCTTTATATCAATCATCCGATCTTCGCTTCGTAAGTCATAACTGCTTTTCTTTACCTATACCGACTATTTTCTCTTTGCCGATGAAATTCCCTGTATAAAACGCTCGACGTTTTCCGTAAGTTTTGCGAGAATAAAGTCTACATCACACATATCTTGCAGATTGGAGGCAAATCATGTCTACGTCAAACGAAACAAATTCAAAAATTGAACCACCGTTAAGCACGACACTTCTTAAATCGTTGCGCGTACTATTAGAAGATGAGCCGGATACGATTGCCAATCTCGCCAACGCGAGCGCATTTATATTTGAACATTTGTCCAAAGTCAATTGGGTTGGCTTTTACTTGTTAAAAGAGGAGACGCTTGTGCTTGGACCTTTTCAAGGGAAACCCGCCTGTGTACGCATTCAAAACGGCAAAGGCGTTTGTGGAACAGCAACAAAAGCCGACAAGACCTATGTTGTACCCAATGTTCATGAATTCCCCGGCCATATCGCCTGTGATGCCGCCTCCAAGTCAGAAATCGTCATTCCTTTACACGCGAATGGTGCCGTCGTCGGATGCCTTGACATCGATTCTCCAGAGTATGATCGTTTTTCTCAAGCAGATCGCGAATGGCTTGAAGAAGCTGGCAAAATTATTGAGCAAGCGATCAAAAACGATGTTTTTTGGAAAGAATTAAATTGACAAGTCAACAATTGAACCGTATAATACCACTCATGTGTGTAAAATAAAGCAGATGTGGACGCCTTGTTTCTTGGATGTTGTTTCTCCTAACTGTAGGAGGTGTATCGCGTAACCTTAGCTGCTGAGGCGAAGATGCAGGAAACAACATCGGTTGCAAGCGTGAGTTCCATACTAGGCTTTTATTTTATGCAAAATAAAAGCGAAGGAGGAGTCATTTTATGGCTCGTTATACAGGACCAAGTTGGAAAAAAGCCCGTCGCGTTGGCGTTTCGTTGACCGGCACGGGAAAAGAATTAGAAAAACGCCCTTATGCTCCAGGGCAACATGGTGCAAACCAGCGTAGAAAGCTGTCTGAATTCGGACTACAGTTGCGTGAAAAACAGAAGCTTCGTTTTATGTACGGCATTAACGAACGTCAATTTCTCCGCATCTTTAACGATGCTGGCAAAATGAAAGGGATCCACGGTGAAAACTTTATGGCCCTTTTAGAATCTCGCCTTGACAACCTCGTATACCGTCTCGGCTTTGCGCGTACTCGTCGTCAAGCTCGTCAGCTCGTCAACCACGGTCACGTACTCGTTGATGGCAAACGTGTTGACATCCCTTCTTTCCGCGTTGAGCATGGACAAACGATCTCTCTTCGTGAGAAGTCTCGTAACCTTTCCATCGTGAAAGAAGCAATTGAAGCAAACACATTCGTTCCTGAGTACCTTTCATTCAACGAAGATACACTAGAAGGTACGTACAATCGTTTCCCTGAGCGCTCTGAGCTTCCAGCAGAGATCAACGAATCACTAATCGTTGAGTACTACTCTCGTTAATAAGAACGAATTGCATTTAACAAGAAAAAAAGCCTTGAAAATGTTGATGTACCAACATTTCAGGGCTTTTTCTATTTTCACGACCTTAGCAAGATCATGCAGAAAAATGTACGTATTTTCGGCCAGTTTTCGGTCAAAAAACTTTAAAGTAAGCAGGCGCAATTGAAAAAAATGACACATGTCTTCTTTTTAACGCTCATCCAGCAAACATTATTGCCATATTCCATATTAGGTCAAATACTTGGTGGCTGAACTATCGTGATATTCAACATTTGTTCGACAGCCAACGTACCTTAGGCGAAAACAAAGCATCTTAACCCATCGCGACGCTTGAGGAATGGCAAGCATTTGTCTTCCTAACCCGCTGCAATGGTACAAAGATTGCAAAAAGGTGCACTGTGCCCCATTACATAATTACCCTATTTGTTTATCTCAGTTAAATCTAGGTGCATTGTTGAATCTATACCGTATTTAACATTCTGCACCAGACATTTCATTTGTGAACACACGTTTATATTCTTTAGGCGACAGTTTCAGTGCTGATTTACCAACATAGTGAAATTGTAGTGCTCGACGACGCTTTGGTGAGTGATTTGGTGGTGTTCCATGTTTAAGTAAACCATGAAAAAAGAGAATACCACCTGGTTTTAAGGGCACCGTTACATCTCTTTCTACTGAAATATGAGTATCGCATATCTGCAAATCCCGAATGAAATAATGAGGCGTTGCGCCCTCTGCGTGAGAACCTGGAATCACATGCATACAGCCATTATCATGAGTCACCTCATCCAAAGCAACCCATACCCCTATCACAGGATTTGTATAAGAAAGAGCTTTGAATGCCATATCTTGATGCCAAGGCTTTTCTCCTCCTTCAAAAGGCGGCTTTAGCAAAGCCATATCTTGCGCTAAGATCGGTTCTTCTCCAAGAATTTCTTCTATTTTAGTTTGAATCTCAGGGTGATAAGCAATTGCGTTTAATCGCTCATCAACTTCTACAAATTCACTAATTTTTCGAACTGCAATCTCACGTTCCTTATCTGTTTTTAATTCAGCTTGGGGTTTCGTAAATTGAATTTTCGCGCCTTTATCGTCATCAAAGATTATTTGATTTATAGCATCAATGGCACGATTCACCTCTTTTTGTGTCAAGACATTTTCTATGGCTAAATACCCATCATGTCGATACTGTTTAATTTTTCCTTCATCCCAATTGTCAAAACCATCATATTTTTCTGCGATTTGATCAAACCGATATAGCTTTGCAATTTCTTCAGACTCTGTTGTGTTTCTCATAATATCACTCCTTCAATTAAATAATTTCCGTTCCATAATTCATTTTATTCAAAAAATATGATAAAACAAATGCACAAATCACATCATTATTTATACTATTTCACATCATTGGAGCGGTTTACTTTGATATCATTACAAAACATTAAATTAAGTTCTTCATTCGGTAAGGTCAATTGTGAATATAATTGGAAATGGAATCGCACAAATACTCCATTTAAAAATTATGATTATTGGTACGTGTGGCACGGTGAAGGAGAGGTCATATTGAATGGTCAACATCACCAAGTAGGAAAAAGAGATTGCTTCCTTTTCCAACCAGGCGATTTGACTTCTGCGAAACATAATCCAGAAAATCCGCTTACAGTCACATTTATTCATTTTTCCCTGAACGCAGATGAATCTTTTTTGTTACATTTACCTTCATTCGTACATTTTGACCCAGCAGAATTTCACGAACAATACCTCAACCGTTTTATGCATGTGATGTTGACTAGAGTATATGGATTTAAACAAGAGGCCACTATGTTGTTGGGACTATTATTAATAATGTTTGAACGACAAAGTCAAATGAAAAAAGATGGTTATCGGCAGTACCATGCATTAAATCGAGTAATGTTAGATATAGCTGCAAAGATCAACCAAGAACCAGGGAAACAACACACCATCACTAATTTAGCCGAACAGGCACACCTGTCCCCAAGATATTTTTCTTTAAAGTTTAAAGAATTTATGGGGCAAACCATAGAATCCTATATTATTGATAGAAGAATTGACCGTGCAGAGTATTTGCTTAGAACAGGTATGACAGTAACCGAAGTAGCAAATGCTCTCGGGTATCAAAATATTTATTATTTTAGCAGGCAATTTAAACAGAAAACCGGCGTGAATCCATCGAAGGTACAAGCATGGAGATAAGGGCTTGCATTCAATATGTAAGCCCTTCGTATTAATGATTTGTTGTTCAATAGAAAAAAGAGACTTGCAAATTTAAATATCGTTGTCGGTATATTTATTGGTGACTTGAAAGGTGCGACGCCGTGTACAGAAAGAGTTTCATGAATATGATTGTAAAAAGTGTAAGCAAATTTTCTATAAGCGAAGTGAGTGAGTATTTGAGCGAGAAGTAACGGTGGTATTTAGAGAGACTCTTAGTGTTTCGGAAGGTGTATTGTACTTGGTTTCCAGACAGTGAAGATGATTGGTTCAGAGCAAATCGCTCAAGTGAAGCAGGAACTAAAAGACTACTGTAAACGCGAGGAAGAAGCAGGCATTCCAGAAATAATACAAGTCTTGCAATCGTTCAACAATTGGCAAACAGAAATTCTTAATCGCTTTGTCTTTGTTATTGTTTAAACAACAAAACGAAAGTGATCAAACGCAACGCTTATGGGATTCAAAGATACGATCGATTTCTGTTATAAAATTTTATTAAGTCAACAATTGAAACATCTTAGAGACTTTCAAGCAGGGTAAAAGTAGGGCCAGGAACAAAGACCCCTACCCCAACTATTGACGTAGAACCTTTCTTATATCATTAAAATAGATGCATAACATAGCCCCAATATTGATAAGCCACAGCTGCACAATTTAATCGTACAGCTGTGGCTTATGTTTCATCATCATTGCTATAATCGGGAATAAGTAAGTAAATCCTTTCATTCTTAAAGATTCGTCGCCGTTTCTGGATGACTTGATTTTTTGAGATTTCGTTATTGCCGGTGGAATCCTATAAAACTGCCAAGCCCCCACAAAACGTGATAGAGACCAACCTATTTTATTTGTCTAGTTTAGCAAATCGTCAACACGCTGCGAATCTATTTGATCAACACAGGGTCACCAATCACACTATACGTACCGTCCACTAAAATTCGTACCTCTTTGACATCAGCAATATTCACTTCGATTTCATAAAAATTTTTATGAGCGACATTCGGAACAGCGTGAATGACCTCATTCCTTTCATTATAGACTTCAATTCTTGGCTTTGAAGTAGTATAATTACCCGCATCATTTTTAGTATCATCTACCCAAATCGTTGCTTTTAATGTCTCGAATTCAAAATTATTTGTTACATACACTTGTAAGTTCATTTGAAAATCACGATCATTGGCGTACCCATACTTAAAGGTTTTACCGGGTCCGCGATTTAACAAATGTGGTGTCGTGCTTGCCAGCCGATATTTATCTGCTGGTCGACCATATTCCGTCGTCAATTGTACAATTCGATCATTCTGTGGCTGAACGCTCTGTTCAGTATCTCCCAAATAAATCGTTTGTGTACGCTGATCCCATGTCACTTCCAAGTCTGTTGCCTCGGCTACAGCTCGAAGTGGCAAATACGTATTTCCATTATAGGTTATTGGAAGCAGTTCTGTTCCACTGCTTGCATCTTTCGCGATAAATCGATCACCATGCAACATCACATTAATACCAGAATTTAAAAATACTTTTATTTCGCGCAATGTATTTGAGCCGAATGCCTGTTCAGAAAAGCTTAAAAAAAGTAAAGACACTAAACTAAAAACTACCCATTTATTTTTTAAACATGTTTTCATTCCCTATCCCTCCGAGTTTTCACATAATAACTGCTGACATTTGCCTTGATCTCTTTCATATTCAGTCACGAACAATGGCTTTTGCAAAAAAAGTATACAAGATGGCTTTATGACTGAATATTAAGATATTTAATCTTGTTATTTATTTGTTTATTCTCATCTTAATTTTTTTGATCACCTTCTTTTTGCTTATGAAAGCCAACATTGTTTAAACAGCTTCATCAGACCTGTTTTAAGATCATCATTCATTTCCTTAACATTATATCTAGATGGACCATCAGATTGATACTATCCAAAGGTCTACTTTTTTCACTTTCAACACCGTTTCATGGTAAGATAAATGAAAATTAGCGAAACTTGGCACAGGCCAGAAAGCCTTTAAACTGTACTTTTAATATGCGTTTAAACAATCAGAAAATTATTTCAAAATATATACACAAATTTGAGGTGATATTGAACATGAGTGCAAATCATGACGACCATTCATTTAAACAAGTTCGATCAAATATGGAGAAAAGATATTTTGTTGGTAGAGATAAAGAAATTGGAATTTTCGAATCATATCTTAAAGATATTTCCTGCCCTAAGAAAATATTAAATATTCACGCTACAGGTGGCATGGGAAAAAGTTATCTATTAGATCAATACAAAAGAATTTCCACAAATTACAATTCTCGCTTTATTCTCATTAACAGCCGGGACTTTGCTCACTCTCCTCAACAAATGATGCGCCAAATTTATGAATTGTTAGGAGGAAATGAGCAGGAAAAATTAGATCACAAAGCTTGTATCATGCATATTAATCTACTTGCCAAAGATACAGCAGTTATCTTAGCCTTCGACACTTATGAAGAAATGCAAGATCTAGATTACTGGCTACAAAACAATTTCATTAGCCATCTTGATCACCGAGTACTCATTATCATCTCTGGCCGTTATCCATTACAAGAGCATTGGTTTATTTCTCCAGGATGGAGGAATTTAATAGAGGATCTACCATTACGGGAATTAACGCTTGCACAGACGAAAGAATATTTAAACAAATATAATATCAAGGACATGGCACAAATCACTGCCATATATAACTTGTCTCAAGGTCACCCCCTAACACTGTCATTATCGGCGTCTATGGTCAATAATAACCACCCTATTAGAAAAGACTTATTTCAAGAAACGAACCTTTTTTATTCTCTCACCGAACAATGGTTAAAAGAAGTCAAAAGTGCCGCATTACGCACTACCATGGAGAGCATCGCTCTTATGAGGAGGTTTGATCAAGACATTTTAGCTGACGTACTCAAAAATAAAATTTCAAATGACTTATTTAAACATATCACGAGTTATTCATTTATCCGTTTAGGCAAAAGAGGTTGGATGATGCATGATCTAATGAGAGATGCCATCTCGTTAAATCTTCGCAAGCGATCACCAAAGCGCTACAATGAAATTAATCAAGCGATTGCTGCTTATTATTTCAATCAAATTGAAGGAAATGAGCTTCATAAAGATCAATCTTGGCTCCTTTCAGAATTTTTTTATCACCTTGAAGACGATATGATTAGAGCGATTTTTTATGACACTGCTCCTCGTCACCATTATGATTTAGAATACGTTCACGGATCTAATGCAGATGAAGCAAAGCAATATTTACAAAACCTTAAATTCACCTCACTGTATGAAAATGCAACTTTTAATACTCAATATACGGAGGAAAATCAACCCATCCAATTAATTGCTTCAAAAGAATACAAACGAGTTGAGTCCGAGCTTCTGACACAGCCAGACTTTCTTCATTCCGAGCATAATCATTTTATTTTATTAAAACAACACGGTACCATACTTGGGCTTGCCTTAGTCATACCGATCCATAAAAATAGCGTCGATTATTTAACTCACCAGCCCGTGACAAGAGCTTACTTTCAAAACCTTACTCACGAGCAAAAAACGAAATTTTACGTTCCCATGCATGAACCTTGTGGTTGGTATATTAGAATGATGGACGTGATTGATCCAGAAGATGCCGTCGCACGCTCAGTTATTCTACAAGAATTGTTGCAAATTTTATTTAAAGGAAAAATGATCATCGCTTCCAATCCATTACCTTTCTATCAACAATTATTAAAACGCTTAGGGTTTATTGAGGTTGAAGGTGCTGCGCATCATGACTATGGAGTGAATCTCCCTGCCCCAACACAAATATTAGATATTAAATCAATGGGACTGGAAAATTATTTGAAACACCTTGCTTCAAATGCAGGCATTGCATTAAACCGAGAAGCACATGTACAATTTACTGACTTAACAGCACGTGAAAATGAGATAGCACACCTGATTCTCGAAGGGGCAACGAATAAAACGATTGCTGAAAAACTTTTCGTCAGTGAAGTGACTGTCAAAAAGCATCTCACCAATATATTTAGTAAAAAGCAAATTAAAAACCGGTCACAATTAGTTAAATTACTCATGGATGAAATTATAAAAAACATGTATCGTTAAGGTATGATTGCACACACCACCCCCCTTTAAATCTTTTCAAATCTGTAAATTACACGTTTCACCAAAACACCACCTCACCATTTGCTTAAATCACATCAGCTGGACGGTGTTCAAAGGATAAAATAAGAAGTCGATAAGGGCATCGGCGAACGTTAAGTGCTGTTGTGAATAAAATTTCGGCTAAATTGTCGATGAGTGTTGACGAGGCAAGTGATCAACTTTTGATACGAAGACTTTCGCATCCATTCACTTCTACTCTCGTTGATCAATCATCATTTAAAAACCCCGAAGCCACAAGTATGGTTTTGGGGTTTTTTATCGTTGTGTGATGACAAGTTTTGGGACAACATGACATCCGATCCATACGCCAATTTTTCTAAGCGCCACTTACAAAAGAGGCGCTGAATGATACTGAAACGACATGTTGGATGACTAAAAATAAACATATTGGCAGGATGAACCCCGCTCTTGCAAATAAATCTGCTGTGTGTCTACTCCCAATAACCATGCCAGAATAAAAAGGACGGAAACCGACGTACCAAGAAATATTACTAAGTCCAAAAGGACGCAGCAAATACTCACCGAGGCTTGTCCCTTTGCCAAAAGCGAAATCGTTAAACAAGAAAGCAACAATCGCTATGACTAATGAAAGACTGCCTAATCCTAATGAGTTTTGACCTAATCGAAACGCTGCCATTCGAACCTCTCTTTACAAAGATGATACGTTGAATGTATGAATAATCTTGAGATTTCTCCTACTCATCTTTACTGACCAAATAATGATGACGAAAAAATGACTGAAATTCATATTCTGAAAAATCAAAAATAAATTATGTCATATAGTCGGCTAGGTCACTTTACCAAGAAGCCAGCACAAGCGATATTGTTCATCCTGAAGGAGGACTGGTATGAAAAGCAAGTATGATGTGTTTCTCATTGTCTCCATTATGATCGTCACTTCGTTTTTTTCCTTACCTCATTTCTCTGTAAAGGCAGACTCTCAGTCGTATGATCAAATGATTCTTGCTGATACCCCCGTCGCATACTGGCCTCTGTCGCCGAGCGAAACGTCTGATCAAACGAGCAATGGCTTAGATGGCACATTTACTGGAAGCCCTTCGCAAACGCTGCTTCCAAACGGTGACGCTGCAGTCGTTTTTAATGGCATTGATCAGTATTTTACCATTCCCGACAACGACGATTTGGAAGTCACGCAGACTGGAATTCTCACTGTAGAAGCTTGGATGCGGCCGGATGTCCTACAATTTCCTAACTCTGAAAGAGCCGGCTATGTCCATTGGATGGGAAAAGGTGAGACGAATCAGCATTCGTGGGCAGCAAGAATGTACGATGAAACGAACGATGAGAATCGTCCCAACCGCATTAGCGGCTATTCCTTTAACCTTAGTGGTGGCTTAGGGGCAGGATCGTATTTTCAAGACCCTTTAATCGCTGGAGAATGGATCCACTACACACTCGTTATTAACACGGTAAACACAAGCTCTGATTATACAACTGGATATACAAAACTCTATAAAAACGGTGTATTGCGCGATCAAGACAGATTGTCTGATTACAATATCGTGCCTGGTAACAGCACAGCGCCAATGCGGATTGGCACTCGAGATTTTGCCTCGTTTTTTCAAGGCGCGATCGGAAAAGTCGCCCTTTATGACTACGAATTAACGCCCAAGCAGATTTCCGACCATTATCAAAAAATGGTCCCACCACCAAGTCTAAATGATAAGATTAAGAGTGAAAACAATGAACGATGAAACAGCAAAGAGAGCCAAAGAATTGGCTCTCTTAATACGTATCCGTATCGTATCGCCGACAGGTCGATTACTCGACTTTAATTTGGCCCATCATCCCATTATCTTCGTGTTCTAAAATGTGACAGTGATACATATAAATACCTTCTTCTGCAAATTTCACAGCAATTTTTGCTCGATCTCCTGGATCTAAAGTAATCGTGTCTTTATAGCCTTGTAAGTTTTCAGGAGGTGCTTCACCATTGATAGAGATCACTTTGAACTGTGTGCCGTGAATATGGAATGGATGAATCATCCCTCCCATCATATCGGGCTTATTGTATATTTCCCACACCTCTGTTTCACCTTTTTTCTGTGTGAAATCAATCCGATCCATATCAAATTTCTTACCATTAATCGTCACATGCTGTCCCATACCAAACAACTCAAATGTTTTAGTCACTGGTTTTTGCATGTCTTCTTCACTAATGGTGATCGGTTTTTTCGGCTTTGGTGTCTTTTTTTGTATGTTGCTTTTAACATCGGTAACTTCAAATGGTAACAGGACGGTTCCATCATCCATGATTAATTCCACTTCTTCATCTTCTTTCATTTTTGAGAAGTCAACCACAATCTCAGCCCGCTCTGACGGTGTTAATTGCAGCTCAGTCAATTCTACCGGCTCATTTAGTAAGCCTCCATCTGAAGCAACTTGTTGAAACGCTTGGTTATTGCTTAGTTTAAACGTATAGTTTCTCATATTTGAACCGTTGAGTAAGCGCAAGCGGACTTTTTCTTGATTCACGGTTAAATAAGGGTTTAATGTGCCATTGATCAGTAAGGTTTCCCCTGTTGTACCATCGAAATTTTTTACAGCTTCATAATCCAATTGTTTCTGGTCATTAAAGGTTCGATCTTGAATGATTAAAGGGAAGTCATTTTCACCATAGACGTAAGGATCTTCTGCATCATCCTCGATATACATTAATCCAGCAAGCCCTTCAAATACTTGCTTGGCCGTTTTTCCTTTCGGGTGCGGGTGAAACCATAACGTCGCTCTCTCTTGCTGTACTTTAAAAGTAATTTCCTTTTCTTCACCAGGTTGAATCACACTATGAGGCCCACCGTCCGCATCGCCTTCAATAATAAGTCCATGCCAATGGAACGTTGTTTCTTCGTCTAAACGATTTTTTAATGTCATATGCACCGTTTGCCCTTTTTGTAATTTTAACACCGGGCCTAAAAACGATGAGTTATAACCTAACGTATCCGTTTGGTAACCTTCAAAGATTTCTGTCTGCCCTTTTTGCGCCTCAATCGTATAGTAAACGTCATTCCCGCTTTTTTGATCACTTTCTAAAATAGGCGGGATGTTCAAAGCATTCTGCCCTGTGGAATCTTGTAATCTTACTCCGTCATGACCGTGCCCCATTTGTCCCATCATCATAGACTCATTCATCATGGGTTCGCGCATCATTGACTCATGCTGCCTCATCATTCTCTCACCCATCATCTGATCTCTCATCATAGACCATTCTGAACGCTCCTCCGGAGAATTCATCATATTCATATGACCAAAACTAGTGCCACATGCGCTCAACAGTAAAATAGCAGCCAAACTTATTGACATAAACAATTTCTTCATTTTTGACCACCCTTCGTATGTTCTTCTTATACTTAGGATGTTAAAGGAAGATTGTGCAGAAACTGTGTAGAAATAGTTACGGCTTTGCAAAACTCAGTGTTATTCATGCACCCATTTATATCCGATCCCCCAGACTGTTTTCAGATGATGATCAATCGGGAAGCCGGTCTGCCGAACTTTCTCACGCATATTTCTCACATGTGAATCAACCGTTCTGCCTTCTGTTTCAGAATCAAACCCCCAAATGAGTTCAATTAAATGTTCGCGAGAGAACACTTGGTTCGGATTTAACAAAAAATGTCCGAGCATCACAAATTCTTTTGGTGTTAACTTAATTGGGATATGCCGATATGTTAATTCGAACTGATCTTTATTCCATAACAACCCGTTGACTTCAATTTCATTTTAGGTGATCTCCGTCGTAATAAAGCCTCCATTCTTGCCAAAAGTTCACCTTCATTAAAAGGTTTTGTAATATAATCATCTGCACCGAGCTGTAAGCCTTTAATAATATCATTTTGTTGATCACGTGCAGTCACCATAATAATAGGCACATCAGAATAACGCCTTATTTCTTTGCATAGCTCCCATCCATCCTTGTCAGGCATCATGATATCCAGCAAAACAATATCAAACGTTTCATATTTTATATAAGACAAAGCCTCACTAGCGCCTTGCGCCTTATTACATGTGTAGTTATGAGGCCGTAAATATAATTCTAGTAAATCCAACATTCGTTTTTCATCATCAACGATTAAAACTTTATGCATGGCGTTCACCTCTTGCTAACTTAATAATGACGCTTGTCCCTTTCCCTTGCTGACTTTTCATCTCAATGCTACCACCATGAGATTCAATAATTTCTTTCGTAATGGCTAAACCTAGACCTGATCCACCACTTTGGCGTGAGCGCGATTTTTCCACACGGTATAAGCGGTCAAATATATAAGGTACATCCTCGCTTGGAATGCCCTCTCCGTGGTCTGTAACCGTCACTACAACATCCTGTTCTGTCTCAATGACATTCAGTAAAATGTCAGATCCTTCATTAGAATGATGAATAGCATTATCTAATACATTGATAAACACTTGCTGGAGTCGTTCTGGATCTACAAACGCTGTAATGTCATTTGGACAGTTGACATTTAAAACGATTTTTCTTTCTGATAATACAGGTTGAATAAGGTGTGCAACATTGCTGATGATTTCACATATCGCGATTCGCTCACGTTTAATGACGAAGTTATTTTGATCAATTTTTGCTAAGGCAAATAAATTCTTAATCAGTATTGTTAATTGCTCTGTTTCTTCACGAATGATCTCTGCATATTCTTTGATTTGATCTTTTGTCGAATCTTGACGATTAATGATCTCTGCATACCCTTTAATATAAGTTAAAGGCGTCCGAAGTTCATGGGATATACTTGCTAAAAATTCATTTCTCGCCATCTTTAGTTCTTTTAAGTCCTTTGCTAGCTTCGTAATGGCGTTCGCTAATTCACCTAATTCGTCCTTCCGCTCTGTGTGCAACTCAACATGGTGCTTTCCTTGGCTTAATTGTTCCGTTGCTTCTTTCATTTTTATGAGAGGCTGTGCAATCAACCTTGATAAAATAAAAATGGTTACGATGGTTAAAGCAATCGTTATGACGCCCGCCAGTACAAACTGACTTTTCAGTTGATCAACAGTTCGTTTTACATACTCTGTGTGAACAAACATAAAGACGTGACCTTTGTGCTCACCGTTTATTGTCATTGGACTATTTGTTGCAATATAATTCACTTCACTCCAGCGATCCTCAACAATTTTCCCATCTGAATCTATTTCCCTGTTATTCGTGTTATGAATGACATCAATCATCTCGTCTTCTACAGGGTCTGAAGATATCAACATCTCTCCTTTTTCATCAGTAATGACGACGACAAATTCTGAGACTGATTCCATGATACCTACATGATCTAGCGTGGATTGATCAAAATGATCTTCTAGCACGTCCCGATGGGTATTCCCACGCGCTAATAAGCTATTCATCACCTCTTCCACACGATCGTCAGCTAAATTTATATATAAAATGAGAAACAAAATAAACTCGATAATGACGATAAACAAGAAAAACAATAATCCTATTTTAAAAGAAAGTTTATTTAACATAAAACACCTCTAAGCCACATAAGTGAACATATTGAGAACTGATTTACTAACAGGAAGCATTTGGAAACATCTCAGAATTGCTCTTGCTTGTCTTTTTGCGCGACTAAACTTATTAAAAAATACAAGAAAAGATCGTGCTGGACCTGATATTATTTATATCACGTACTCTTACGATCGTCATACCTCTGGTCGTTAACCGAAAAAAGTAGGTAACGCGTTTACAATGACTTACAGGCAGACTGCTTCGCCTCATTTTATTGACGGAACATTCAGCCTTTTACTCTCAAGATGGTAACACTTTCAATTCATTTATGATTCAGACAAGTCCCTGGCATGACAAAAAGGCGCGATCCCGCGCCTTTTTCGTTACACCCACTCTATAAGGTGGTATTTCTTTTTACCACGACGGACAATGACATATGTGCCATCGAGCTTATCTGCTTCTCCAAGTACCGTCTGCACTTCGGTGCGCCGTTCTCCATTAATATAGATCGCGCCGTTTTGGATGTCTTCACGCGCTTGACGCTTTGACGGAGAAATGCCTGCTTCAACGAGCATATCGACGAGCGACATCTCCTCTTTAGCCCATTGACTTGAAGGTACGTCTTTAAAGCCTTGACGAATTTCTTCACTTGAGAGCGTTTTTAAGTCGCCGCCTCCAAATAGGGCATTAGAAATATGAATTGCTTGCTGAAGTGCTTCTTCCCCATGCACAAGCTTTGTCATCTCTTCAGCGAGCACTTTTTGCGCCTTTCTCTCTTCAGGTGCATTGTCAAACTCCTCTTGGATCGAAGCGATCGTCTCAAGCGATAAAAAGGTAAAGCACTTTAGGAACTTAATCGCATCGCGATCATCGGTATTTAACCAAAACTGATAAAATTCATATGGACTTGTTTTAGTGCCGTCTAACCAAACCGCTCCTCCGGCTGTTTTTCCAAATTTTGTACCATCACTTTTTGTAATCAACGGCATCGTAAATCCGTGAACGTCTGTTTTTCCGATCGAGCGGCGGATGAGCTCAATGCCGGCAGTAATGTTGCCCCACTGGTCACTACCACCGATCTGAAGGCGACATTTTTCTTGATCGTACAAATTTAAGTAATCGTAAGACTGTAGCATCATATATGTGAATTCGGTAAAGGATAAGCCTTTTTCAAGACGCGTGCTAACGGAATCTTTAGCGAGCATATAGTTTATTGAAAAATGCTTTCCTACGTCTCGGAGAAATGTGATCACTTCTAATCCGCCAAGCCAATCATAGTTATTAACGAGCTTGGCAGGCTGGGCTCCGTCATCAAACTTCACAACTTTACTAATTTGCTGCTTAAGCTTATCTGTCCATCCTTGTACTGTTGAAGCAGGGTTTAACGTTCTCTCTTCCGACCGACCACTCGGATCGCCAATTAACCCCGTACCGCCGCCGACGAGAGCAACGGGACGATGACCGGCTTCCTGGAAACGACGAAGCATCAGCATCGGAAGTAAATGTCCGATATGGAGACTATCCGCCGTCGCATCAAACCCACAATATAAAGAAATCGGGCCTTCATCGAGTGTCTTTGACAGCTCCTCGAGATCCGTTGACTGATGGATCAATCCGCGATCTTGTAAATCTTTCAGAAATGTATTCATTGATTTATGTCCTCTCTTATCTTAAAAGTTTTAATTTTACCGGTAACATCACATTTTTCACAAACACAAAAAAAGCCTTTTTCTTCTCGCAGGGACGGCTTTTTCGCCGCGGTACCACCCTGTTTGAAGTCAAAACGCTTCCACTCTAGCCCGATAACGGCAGGCACCGCCCTTTGCTACACATCCATATCCAGTGTGAACTTCGCAAAAAGTGCATCCGGGAGGTAATTCACCAACTGAGCCGGGACGGTTCACACAAACCACCGTCTTTCTGTTTGCTCCGTTTGCAGAGGCTACTGTTTTCCCTTCACAGCATTTGTTTATTGCTTACATTTTTATCATACCCTAAAAGAACTGTCAACGTGAATTACAATGCTTCTTTTTTCAATATGTACTTTACAAGTCTCTTTCAGTCTATATATTATTTATGTATAATGCTATACTTGTCATGGTCGGGAAGGAGATATAAATCGCCATGAAAGATATTTGGAATCAATTCCATGAACGCCTTAATCAGTTTTTAGAGCAACGGTCGACAATGAGGTTTTTTTCTACTCTGCGGATTACATACAAAGTCACCTGGAATATGTTCCTTCTGATGCTTATGATTGGAATCATCGGTATGGCTTTCGCTGGCGGAATGGGCGCGGGCTATTTTGCGTCGCTCGTTAAAGATGAACCATTGCGAGATTATGAAACGATGCGCACTGAAATTTACAATTATGATGAAACGTCAAAACTTTATTTTGCAGACAATCAATACTTAGGAAAACTTTCCTCAGATTTAGAGCGTGAAGAGGTCGCTCTTTCTGACGTTTCTGAATACGTGACCCAAGCCGTCATCGCTACGGAAGACCAAATGTTTGACGAACATCAAGGTGTCGTTCCTAAAGCGATCTTTCGTGCGCTCTTTCAAGAATTTACAAATTCACCGCAACGGACCGGGGGCAGTACATTAACCCAACAGCTCATTAAAAATCAGCTCTTAACAAATGAAGTATCCTTTGATCGAAAGGCTAAAGAAATTTTACTCGCTTTACGGTTAGAACGCTTTTTCGAAAAGGATGACATCATGGAAGCGTACTTAAACATCGTACCATTTGGTCGAAATGCTTCCGGACGAAATATTGCTGGTATTCAAACCGCAGCCCAAGGCGTTTTTGGCATCGATGCGTCTGAACTAAACTTGGCACAATCGGCCTATTTAGCTGGCCTTCCTCAAAGTCCATTTCGATTTACACCGTTTGCAAACAATGGAACTGTGAAATCAGACATTAGCCCTGGATTGGATAAAATGAAAGTCGTGCTAAACCGAATGCTTGAAAGCGGAATGATTGACAAACAAAGCTATGAAGAGGCACTCGCCTATGATATTCAAGCTGATTTTGCTGAACCTCAACGCTCACCGGTTCAACAATACCCTTGGCTAACCTTTGAAATAGAGCAAAGGGCGACAAACATTCTAGCAAACGAAATGGCAAAAGCTGATGGCGTCTCTCTTAATGACGTTGATGACGATACTCGTCACGAATACTTTGAAAATGCACATCACAAATTAAAGCACGAAGGTTACAAAGTTCATTCAACAATTGATAAAGAAATCTATGACCGTATGCAGACTGTTAAAAATCAGTTTGATTTATATGGACCTGATAAACAAGTCTCGTTTAAAGACCCTGATAGCGGCGAGACAGTGACAGTATCAGAGCCTGTGGAAGTTGGCGCTTTACTGATGGAAAATAAAACTGGACGTATTATCAGCTTTGTAGGCGGTCGAGACTTTCAACTTGAACAGTTGAACCATGCGACATCAGCCCTTCGTTCCAATGGCTCGACGATGAAGCCTCTGCTCGTCTTCGCTCCAGCGTTGGAATTAGGGTTTACACAACCTGGCTCACTCATTGCCGACGTGGAATACAATATAAAAGCAGGCAATGACATGTGGAGTCCACATAACTATGGTGGAAGATATCATGGCATGACATCAGCACGCACAGCACTTGCTCATTCCTACAATATACCTGCGGCCAAACTGTACGTTGATATGCTTCAAGCGGGACACGAGCCGACGAAGTATTTGGAGCAGATGGGAATTTCTTCGCTTGTCGATGCAGACCGCTCGAATTATTCAATGTCACTTGGTGCCTTAACAGAAGGAGTGACCGTTGAAGAAAACGTAAATGCCTTTGCTACCTTTGGGAATGAAGGAAAATTCACCGACGCGTACTTGATTGATCACATCGAAAATGCTGAAGGTAAAACGATCTACAAACATGAATCTTCAACCGTACAAGTCTTCTCCGAACAGACGAATTACCTTATGGTAGATATGCTTAAAGATGTCGTTTCCCGAGGGACTGGTAGAAGCTTACCAGGATTTTTAAACTTTCAGTCGGAATGGGCGGGAAAAACAGGCACGTCACAAGACTATAAGGATGCTTGGTTTGTCGCCTCGAATCCACAAGTAACTTTAGGGGTATGGAATGGTTATGATACACCGCAGTCTCTCCCGCGTTACTATCGTGGCTACTCGTATGGCGTTCGTAATATAAAGCTGTGGGCAGATTTAATGAATGAGGCGCATGCGGTCAATCCTTCATTAATCGCAGGGGAATCTTTTGAAAGACCTCAAGGCGTGGTTACGCAATCGATTTGCGGCATATCTGGTAAACTACCAACGGAGCTTTGTCAGCAAGCCGGCATGGTCACCACCGATTTAATTAATCAGAAGTATAGCCCAACTGAAAGGGATAATAGCTTCGTCTCTGGTCAATATGTTTTCGTTGATGGCACACCATATGCCGCAATGGATTCTACCCCGTCAGATTTTGTCCAATATGGGGCAATGCTCAACCCTGACTTTGTTAAATCGTCTGGATATGACCAAATCGAGAACCCTCGTCAGCTTCTCGCAGGCTCGATTAACTTGGTCACTCCATTGCCTAGCACGTCTATAGAAAACGGACGCGCTCCTACTCCTGTCACACTTTCAGGAAGTGGCGACACCATTTCTTGGTCAGGAAGTGATCGAGACGTCGTTGGCTATTACGTTTACCAAAACGGACAGCTCGTTTCTACACTAGATTCTACAACGCGACAGCTTCCGGTTAGCCCTGCAACATACACAGTCGTCGCAGTTGACATTGCTGGGAATACGTCCCAACCGTCGAATGAAGTCGTTATCGGTGCTCCTGAGCCACCTGCACCCGAACCCGAGGTCGAGAGCAATGAAGATAAAGCTGCTGATCAAGACGCAGACGAAGAGACGATAAACACTAATTCAAATAATGAACAAGACGCAGCACTTGAGACAAACGGTGATGAAGCTGCGACATCCATTACCGAAACTGAATCTCAAGCCATTGAATAAATGAAAATACCGACCTTGTAAGTTAAAGAAAGCCATCAGCTGTGAATGCTGATGGCTTTCTTATATAATACGCGCTTAATCACGCAAGCGACTCTCAGACAAATCTTCTTGTACATCATTAATTCTCAGATCAAGCCCTCTAATACGATTGTCGTTCTCATCAGCAATAGGTGCTTGTTGTTCTACGTATTCGCCAATCAGATCGTCAACATCACCACCGTCTAAATCAACCTCAAGATACACAGTGTCCCCATCAACGTAGACTTGACGAACTGGATAAAGACCGTTTGAGATTGTAAAGGATAAGTAACTAACGGAACGATCATCAATATCATTTGTAAACTCTAAAGAAACAACAGCACGGTCATCCTCACCCTTTAACGCATGAGCATAAACATGTTTCTCACCATTCGACTCTTCAAGCTGAGCAGCAATGCCGCCAACGATAGGCAAATCTTCAACGAATAGCTTTTGTCCAAAGCGGTTTGTTGTATTGACGTCATCTTCATCAATGGTTGTCACGTACACTTTTTCTCGATCGTACGTTAAGTCATCATCGAGCTCGTCATCTAGATAAATATAAATGTAAGGGGTGTCGTCCTCATCTTCATACTCTACTGATATATCAAGCTCTGTATCCTTTCCATCATCATAATCTCTGTTATTATTCTCATCTGCATAAACGATGAGATCATCGTCATCAAAATCATACAGCTCATAAGCCAGTTCAATCTGGAGCTCATCAAGCGCCGTTGCTTCAACTTCATCTTGCTTAGGTGTAAAAGAATGGCTAGCATCTAGCTCGACTTGATTAGAGAAGCTGTTAGTCCGGACTCCATCTTGATCAGCAACTCGGCCTACTGTGAGCCTTACATCTTCAAGCTCATCAGCTTCCACAGCGTCAAACAGGTCTTCAAATAAATCTTCCCATGCCTGATTTGGCTTTCCATCCTTTTCAATAATGATTTCCGCCTTAGAATCATCATCGTACGTATTGATATCCACGCGAAAGCCAGATGTTTGATCCAATTCGTTCAATAGAATAGACGTTGAGCGATACGACACTTCATACATATTTAACTGTTCAATGCCATAACCCCCACCTGTCTGCATTTCGCGTCCAAAATCAACGACGAAACGAACTTCATCATCGTCTTCCGTAAACGCTGTTCCAGTAAACTCATTAGGAGCGGACATACTTCCAGCATCAAATGTATACGTCAGCTCGTCATCTGACGTGCCGAAATAATCCTCGATGTCATCAACATACAAAGTATATTCTTGGTTTTTAAATTCTCCATACCGCTTGTCGAGAACAAGGCGCACAGCCTGTCCGTTAGAATCGCTAAGATATGAAGCAGTTTTTACCCGAACCGATTTCCCGTCATCACCGACAACCTCATAGTTTTCTTCAGATAATGCATATTTTTTAGTGACCGGCTCAGAAAAATAGACTTCGACTGTAACATAACGATCCGCCGTCTGCGATTCTTTCAACATGCTGACGCGAGTAATTGCTGGCGCATCGCCGTCATCATGAATCTCATACTCAATGTCTAACGATCTATTTTCGTTGCCCCAGTAATCTTCGACAGCATCTCTGTCAATTTCAATCTCTCCCTCTTCAGGCAAAGGTTGATCTTCAGGGAATGTCACGACGACCTCATTCCCATTAATGACATTGACTTCGTCCGCCTTAGCATCTCCGTTTGAGTGTTGGAAATGAGATGCAGCACCGCTCTTTAGCTTGATGTCTTTATTAAAAACAACCGTTGCTTGTGTAGGATAAATATCTTTAATTTCAACAACTTCAGGATCTGATGAATCATATGCCATTTCAAAATCAAAGTTGTCATTCTCAACGACGAAACCAAAGTAATCTGTTATTCCACGCCCAATATCAAGGGTATAATCGCCCTCTTCAAGGTCACGATTAAACGTAATATTTAATGCCTGACCATAATGATAGGAACGAATCTCCGTCACACGGTGGCGTTCATCTTCCAGTTCAAAAGCCTCTTCAATGTCTCGGTTCGTTACTTCTTTACCATTATCTGTACCTGTATCCATCGGTTCAGAAAAGAGCACTTTGATCGTATCTTCACTTACTGGAATGACCTCTTCAACTTCTGGTGGTGTCGTGTCTCTAAATTCCAGCTCGTAGTCCCTTTCTTCCCCATCGATTGCCGAACTTATCCAAAGATACCCTTCATCTTCAAACGGCTCAGCTAAGGTCAGGATAACACGATCTTCTTCGGCACGAGCTTCAAGGATGTCGACGACATCTCCGTCGTTATTTTCATACTCATAATGACTTTCATTTTCAACAATGTGCTTTTTATACCCAGAATGGTTGAACTTAACGATCATTTGCTTCAAGTTTTCCATTTCGACGTCTTCTACTTGGAGTGGCTGATTTTCTACAACCACTTCAATCTCTGCCTTTTGCGAATAGCCTTCAAGTGTTCCATGAACAGTGTATGTACCTTCTTCTGACGTATCGAGCTCACTCGTGTCCCAATCTACGTCGACGTCCTCTGTTTCACCGTTCGCTAAAGTCACTTCGAGTGAATGAGGAAGCTCAGGTGATTCACCTACTTGAATAACGACATCGTCAGGCTGTTCGATATTTATGCTAACACCGGCAATGTCTAAACCACGCACCATAAACGAAGAAAATTGCCCTCGCGTGACATTATCATTAGGACCAAACGAGCCGTCCCCTTTTCCTTTGGTTACCCCATTTTGAAACAGAATTTTTACATTTTCTTCGTGTACAGATTGCACTTGATCAAGATCAGTTAATGTGATCTCTTCACCATTATCTTGTAATGCAAATGCACGGACGAGCATCGTCGCCATCTCTTCACGAGACAATGAATTTTCTGGGGCAAAATAACCACCATAGCCTTTTGTAATGCCACTTTCAACAAGAGCTGCCACTTCTTTCGCATAGTAGTCATCTTCCGACACGTCGGAAAAGTTGGCGATTAAATCATCTGCACCCTCAGGAACATCTAATTGAAGTGCGCGTGAAAACATAATTGCAGCTTGGGCTCTCGTCAACGGCGCGTCTGGCTGAAATGTACCATCAGGAAACCCTTCGATGACACCTTCATCTACCAAGCGCATAATATTGTCATAATGACCATAGCTGTCCGTTAAATCTGTGAAACTTGTTGCTAGCCCAGTGGCACTCGGTACAGCTAAAGCAGCTATTGTTGCAACACCGACCGTACTTGCTAAAAAACGATGGTCTTTCATGAATCCATCTCCCTTTATGTATAATCTCATTTAATCCCTTTGAAAGAAACACTAACCATCTCTAGCTTACAGCATGTAGGCTCCTCCTGGCAACGATTTCCCTAAGCCTGACAGCTTGCTTAAACGGTAAAAAATATATGTTTTTTATTGCATAGCTAAAAATACCTACACAAAAAGTGCAGGTATCCGTTTGTTTACAAACGCTCACATCTGTCGTTGCTAGGCTCACTCGTCCTCTCATGAAGTGGAGGTTCTATTCGGGCATTCCCTCGCCTACTCGCCTAGGATGACAATCTTTTCCAAATCAAGCTAAGAATAAATGTAGACAAAGGAAAAAACCTTTGTCTACATTTTGATAAACGATTAATCTTCCATCGTTGATAAATCGCCTGTTGGCAAATTAAGCTCCCATGCTTTTAACACACGTCGCATAATTTTACCACTTCTCGTTTTCGGAAGTTTTTCTTTGAATTCTATTTCCCGTGGAGCTGAGTGGGCAGCCAAGCCTGTCTTGACAAAATTCCGAATTTCTTCAATTAATTCATCAGAAGGACTATGGCCACTTCGTAATGAAATAAACGCCTTAATAATTTCACCGCGTAGAGGGTCAGGTTTACCGATCACTCCGGCTTCTGAAACGGCTGGGTGCTCCACAAGCTTACTTTCTACCTCAAACGGACCGATACGCTCGCCCGCTGTTACGATGACATCATCGACACGGCCCTGGAACCAGAAGTATCCGTCCTCGTCCATGTATGCCGAGTCGCCGGAAACATACCATTCTCCCTGCAAAAAGTACGCTTCATACTTCTCAGGGTTTTTCCAAATTTTCCGCATCATCGATGGCCAACCTTTTTTAATTGCTAAATTGCCCATTTGATATGGCGGTAGCTCATTCCCTTTATCATCTACAATTGTCGCTTCAACGCCTGGAATCGGCTTACCCATAGATCCTAAACGAATGTCCATACACGGGTAGTTACATATAAGCATTGCACCTGTTTCTGTCATCCACCATGTATCATGGATACGATGACCAAACAAACGGTTCCCCCAACGGATAACTTCAGGATTTAACGGTTCACCAACACTTAAAATATGACGCAAAGTACTCAAGTCGAATTCTTTTGCTAAATCATCACCGGCACTGAGCAGCATACGAAATGCGGTTGGGGCACTGTACCAAACGGTCACTTTAAAATCTTGGATTGTCTTATACCAATCTTCCGGTTTAAAGCGTCCCCCGACGATCACATTCGTTGCACCATTTAACCATGGTGCAAAAATTCCATAGGAGGTTCCTGTAACCCAGCCCGGATCGGCTGTACACCAGTAAATATCATCCTCACGTAGATCCAATACCCATTTACCAGTCATATAATGCTGAATCATCGCATTATGAACGTGCAGGGCTCCTTTTGACTTACCTGTTGAACCTGACGTGTAATGGAGCAACATCCCATCTTCTCGGTCAACCCATTCGATATCAAGCTCGTTTGAAGCTTTACCAAAACTTTCGTCATAAGAGATCAATTGAACGTCCTCATACGAATCATCAGGCATCTCTCCAACAATGACGATTGTTTTAAGGTGCGGAAGCTTTTCAACAGGAACACGCGGTAACAGATCTTTTGTCGTTGCTAAAACGCTGGCTTCACTATCTTGCAAACGATCCGTTACAGCAGCTTCCATAAACGCTTCAAAAAGCGGCCCCATAATCGCACCAATTTTTAGTCCGCCTAAAAAAAGCGCATACAATTCTGGAGATCTTGGCATAAAAATAAAAACGCGATCCCCTTTTTTAACCTCTGCTTCGTTACGTAAGATATTCCCTGCTTTGTTTGTAAGCTCTTTCATTTCTAAAAACGTATATGATTCAGCTCTTGAATGATCACGATAATGCAAAGCGATTTTATTTTTTCGCTCGCTCTCTGCATGACGATCAATCGCTTCATAAGCCATGTTTACTTTCCCAGTTTCATACCAGCTAAAAGCTTTTTCCACATCAGTCCATGAAAATTTCTTTCTCGTTTCATAATAATCTTGAAGTTGATAATCACCTTTATACGCAGGAAGCGTTTCCGCTTTCATCTAAGTGTCCTCCTCTATGACCCAATATTGTTCTTAATTAGTATAATACAAAAAGTCTAACTTCTCAATTTAATATGCACATTCTAATGATTACCGACTAAATTGACTATGAGGTAAGCGAATGTTGACCTGTCAAACCATTGACAAACACTCATAGCTTTTCCTAGCTGCACTCGTACATACGTAGGTTTTCCTATCTTACTTTTTTCTCTATCCTACCTATTATGAGCTTTTCAAGCCAAAAAGAAGACAAAGCCTTTAAGACTTTGCCTTCACTCAGACCGATCTGGAATGGCTTAACTGTTCGGTACCGCTTTTGAGGTCTCTTTATTCGTTTTATCCAATTCCGTTTGCGGCGTAATCACAATTTCAACCCGCCGGTTTTGTGCTAACTGCTCTGGGTCATTACCAGTAACAACCGGTTGGGTGGCTCCTAAGCCGACAGCTCGAAAGCGCGTTGGATCTAGATCGTATGAATTCGTTAAGAAGCGAATGACGCTGCTCGCCCTTGCCGTGGAAAGCTCCCAATTCGACGGATAACGATACGTCGATATGGGTCGTACATCTGTATGTCCCTCTACTTCAATGAAATTTGGAATGGTATGTAAAAACTCGCCTACAGACCGTAATACATCTTGTCCTTCTGGCAAAACAATGGCTTCTGCGGTGTGGAATAAGACGCGTTCATTTAACACTAGCACAACGCCACGTTCGTCACGACTCGCTTGAATCTGACCATCTAAACCATTTTCTTGAAGGTATAATTTGACTTTCTTTAATAACTCATCTAATGGATCGATAACTGCGCGTCCACCTTCTAACACACCATCTGAGCTAGCAATCTCCTTCGTTTGCATTGAAGTTGTGCTTGCTGTTTTAAATGACTGTACAGCTTCTTCTAATTTTGTCGAGTCAACTTGTGAAATTGAAAACAGCAGAATAAAAAAAACAAGAACCAATGTCACTAAATCGGCATATGTGACAATCCAAGACGTTCCTCCAGTCTTCGCGTTCTCTCTCAATTGACGTTCTTTAAGAAGTTTCATTGAAAAGATCCCCTGAAGACATGGATGTTTTTTCTTTAGGCGCATTGATCGGTTCTGAAGGAACAAATGAGGACAGCTTATCCTTTAACAGAGTAGGATTTTGTCCAGATTGAATGCCAATGACTGCTTCGATTGCAACAAGCTTATAAAACACTTCTTCATCTGTTTTCGCTTTTAGTTTTGCAGCCATAGGAAGAAACAGTAAATTCGCCATCAGTGTTCCATATAATGTTGTAATCAACGCCACTGCCATACTCGGACCAAGCGTTGACGGGTCATTTAAATCCCTTAACATTAAAACGAGACCAATAAGTGTTCCTATCATTCCCCAAGCCGGAGCATATGCACCAGCTTTCTCAAGCAATTGACGGTGCTTGGCATGCCTGTTTTCTAAGGCAATAATTTCAGACGTTAAAATGTCCTTCATATCATTTGGTTCAACACCATCAACAGTAAGCAAAATACCCTTTTTAAGAAACGATCATCATTCTCTTCTCCAAGCTCCATTTCAAGCGATAAAAGCCCTTCTCTTCTTGCTTTATCCGCTAGAAACACACACCGTTCGACAAGCTCAGCAACGTTTCGGTCAGTTTTAATAAAACACTGTTTAATGATGATTGGAAGACGCTGCATTTGTGCTCGTCCAAAGTTGACGAGCATCGCTCCAACAAGGCCACCAATAACGATAAAAATTGATGGGAGATGGATAAATGTCATAGCCGCTTCAAAGCCACTATTGGAAAAAATCCCAAACGTAATAATACCTAGACCTAGTAAAATTCCAACTGGAGTAAATCCATCCATCTTTTTCACTGCTCTCACCTTACCTTATCCGAACCCTCTTAGGAGTTATATCGGCAAGAATCACCCTTTTGTTGAGCGACGAAATTCAATTCGGTGTGGTAATTGCACAATTTTTTCCGTTGTTTCTTCTTTGTTCATTAATTTTGTAAGCAATCTCATGGCAACGGCCCCTAGGTCATACATTGGCTGCACGACGGTTGTCAATGTTGGGCGAACCATTGTCGCAAGCTTTGTATTATCAAAACCGATGACTTCGAGATCCTCAGGAATATTGAGCCCATGATCTTGTGCACCATGGATACAGCCAAGAGCAATTTCATCAGTTCCTGCAAAATCGCTGTAGGCATTGAATTTTCTTTAAAGTGTGTCATTGCGTTGATCCCCGTCTCGTAATTAAAATCTCCTACATAGACGTTGTCTTCATCGTAGGTTAAACCTGAGGATTCTAGCGCTCTTTGGTATCCTGAAAGCTTTAAAACCGCAGTCTTTCGTGTATTATAAGACCCTGCCACATAAGCAATTGATGTATGTCCAGCATCAATTAAATGCTTCACTGCGTCAAACGCTGCTTGCTCATAGTCAATATTTACAGAAGGTACACGATTGTCCGGTTCAAATGCAGCCGCTAAAACGACCGGTACTGGTGAATTGTTAAATTCCTCTACGTGGTCTTCTGTAATATTTCCACCCATAAATACGATACCATCCACTTGCTTCCCGAGCATCGTGTTAAAAAGATGAAGTTCTTTATCCTTATTTTGATCTGAATTGCTTAAAATAATATTGTACTTGTACATCGTAGCTATATCTTCAATGCCACGCGCCAGTTCTGCGAAAAAGATACTAGAAATATCAGGGATAATTACACCGACAGTCGTCGTTTTCTTACTAGCCAACCCTCGAGCGACAGCGTTAGGACGGTACCCTAAACGTTCAATTGCATCTAATACTTTTTTCCTTGTGGTAGGTTTCACATTCGGATTGCCGTTCACGACACGCGAGACCGTTGCCATCGAAACGCTTGCCTCACGAGCCACATCATAAATTGTAATATTGGACATATGCATATTCCTCCTTAAAACTACTTGCAGCTTCTGTACACCTTCGTTTTTTGCTTATTCCACGGATACACATACGCTACAGAATACTCATGTTTATACTGTTTACTATTCATTTTCAAAGGGTGCTGATTTAGCTAAACACCTGATATTTCATTAATCATACGATAGAATAGTACACTCCGCAATCGCTTAACGGCGCATCTTTCAAGTTTTTTCATAAATTTTCATGAGACTTGTTATTATTTTGACACAATTGGTGTTAATTATTCCCTTCTACGGAAAAATCTAAAACTCTTCCATACGAATCACAAAGAAAAAGCTTCATATAGAATGGTGATTTTCGTCTCATTTTATCTTCGTATTCCCTTTTTGTCACTAACGCTATTCTTAGTTTTGCGCAGAAGCAAAATCGTTTTCAAATGACGACAAGAGACTAAGTATCCGTTCCAATTAAATAAGTGTAGACAAAATCAAGAAATGACTTTGTCTACACTTTTGTCGATCAACTATTATTTTATATGAACAAGCTGTTTCGATTTTAATTCTTTCATAAAATGTTCAAATTGGGGGATGTCCATTTGCTGTGCAGAGTCAGATAGAGCAACGGTAGGATCTGGGTGAACCTCTGCCATAACGCCATCTGCTCCAATAGCTAGAGCCGCTCTTGCTGCTGGTAAAAGTAGGTCCTTGCGTCCCGTTGAATGAGTCACATCAACAAATACAGGCAAATGTGTTTCCTGCTTTAAAATCGGAACAGCTGTAATATCGAGCGTGTTTCGGGTCGCCTTTTCGTACGTGCGAATGCCACGCTCACATAGCATCACTTGGTCATTACCTTGTGAGAGAATGTATTCTGCTGCATTAATAAATTCTTCAATTGTTGCTGAAAGACCACGTTTCAGTAATACAGGCTTATTCGCTCTCCCTGCCTCCTTCAGTAATTCAAAGTTTTGCATGTTCCGAGCGCCAATTTGAATGACATCAAGATAATCGAGCGCTGTCTCGATATCAGCAGGATTCACAATCTCACTTACGACTGCAAGGTCGTATTCATCAGCGACCTTTTTCAAAATTTGCAGCCCTTCTACGCCAAGACCTTGAAAATCATATGGAGACGTACGTGGCTTAAATGCTCCCCCACGAAGTAGCTTAATTCCTTGATCCTTGACTGCTTTAGCAACAGCAGCAACCTGCTCATAACTTTCAACAGAGCAAGGTCCAACGACAAAACGCTGCTGACCGTCCCCGATGTGTTCGCCTTTTACGTCCACAATTGTATTTTCAGGCTTCTTCTTCCGTGAAACGAGCAACGCTTTACGATGGTCGTCCTCTTGCAGTTCCATGCTCATCTTAAAGATTTGTTTGAACAAATGTTGAACTGTACTCGTTTCAAAAGGACCTTTATTGTTATCTGCTATCTGATTCAGCATTTCTCTTTCACGCACTGGATCATAACGACTCATGCCTTGTGCATCCTTTGCTTGCCCAACTTTCTGAACAAGTTCAGCTCTTTTATTCAAAAGTTCAAGAATATCTAAATTTGTTTTGTCCAGCTCTTTTCTTAGTTCCTCTAGTTGTTCAGCCATCCCTATTCCTCCCTTTTTCATAAAAAACGTTTGAAAACGTTCAATTCTGTAACATTTGAGTTTATTATAAACGATAGAATGGATGATGTCACGAATTATTTCTTTTTTGGTTGAACGCTTTTAAGCGCTAAAGTATTTTATTTTTGAAAGTGAGGCTTTTTCATGACCCATTCACCAATCTTCACACTCGATATTGGAACGCGTTCAGTTGTTGGACTGATTTTAGAGCAGAGTGAACAAGGTCTTTCTGTGAAACATGCGATCATTCGCGAGCATACGAATCGTGCGATGGTAGACGGACAAATCCATAATATAGCAGCAGTCGCCCAAAAAATTACAGAAATAAAAACTGAGCTCGAGGGCACGTATGGCCCACTAACGAAAGCTTGTGTCGCAGCTGCAGGGCGTGCCTTAAAAACGATGCAAGCCCATGCTACATGGGATATTTCAGAAAAAGGCGTTTTACAGCCAAAAGATATACAGCACCTTGAGATTGAAGCTGTTCAAAAAGCACGCATGGAGCTCGCCGCTTCAGACGCGATGACGCATAAAGATGCCCTCTATTGCGTCGGTTTTTCCGTCGTTCGCTACTATCTCGATGAGGAAGAGATCGGCAGCTTACTCGACCAACGTGGAAAGCGAGCCACCGTTGAAGTTATTGCGACATTTTTACCACAAGTTGTTGTTGACTCCCTTATTTCAGCTCTTCATAAGGCTGGCCTTGAGCTTCAGGCGTTGACACTTGAACCTATCGCTGCCATGCACGTACTCGTTCCTGAATCAATGCGCCGCTTGAACATCGCTCTCGTCGATATCGGGGCTGGCACGTCTGACATTGCCTTAACTGATTTAGGGACCGTAACTGCCTATGGAATGGTGCCAATTGCTGGCGATGAAATCAGTGAAGCTGTGTCAGATGCATATTTATTAGACTTTTATGAAGCAGAAAATGCCAAGAAAAATATTATTGCCAACGGTTCAGCAGACATTGAAGATATTCTTGGATTTCCCCAGCAAGTTACGCTAGATATGTTAGTCAAGGAGCTAAAAACAGCAACGAGTCGACTTGCTTCCAGCATTGCCCAGGAAATTTTGCAATTGAATAAACGAGCGCCACAAGCGGTCATGCTGATTGGGGGAGGAAGCTTAACACCTGGTCTGCCAGAGGCATTAGCCGACGAACTACAACTTCCTAAGCAGCGAGTCGCCGTGAGAGATTCATCGGTAATAAAGGATATAGACATAGGCGAACACCTCGAAGCAAGCCCTGCGTTTGTCACACCGCTCGGTATCGCTTCTGCCGCCTTACAAAACCCGATTCAATATAAGAGCGTCCAGCTCAACGGACAACCAGTTCGGATGTTTGACTCTAAACCATTAACTGTAAAAGATGTCTTACTTGCTTCTGGAATTCAGTTAGAAAAATATTATGGCGCTTTAGGGCTTGGCTTGTTTATTACAATTAACGGTACGGCAGTGATGATCCCAGGTGAGCGGGGACAAAGCCCTTCCATTTTTGTGAATGGCGCTTTGGCTTCTTTAGACACTCGAGTCGAGAATCGCGATGAGCTAACTCTAAAAAAAGGGGATGATGGCGCAAATGCTCACGCCACTCTTAGAGATGTCCTAGGTGATATCCCGTCGCTTTCTTTTTCATTGAATGACGAACCGGTCGAATTGGCGCCACGCCTTCAAATCAATGGCATTGAGCGCCCTTTGAACACTATTTTGTCAGATGGGGATCAAGTGACTTGGACGAAACAATGGACCGTTGAAGAAGCTCTCGACGTTTGTTGGCACGAAAATCGCCCTTTTACTGAAACAATCACAGTACTGGCTGATGAGTCTCCCATTGAGCTAGACGCAGGGAGCCATTCAATCATGTTAAACGGTCAACCAGCTTCAATACAAACGACTCTTGATGAAGGAGATCGTCTTGATATCCAGCCATTACATGTTTCGCTCTTCGATCAACTATGTCAACGAACACATGTCACGCTTATGCAAGAGATTTCGATCATGTTTAACGGCCAAGCGATTAAACTAACGAAACCAACTGCATTCTGGACAAGGGCCAATAAAAAACTAGACAGCACAAGTGTCTTAAAGCATGATGATCAGTTGCAGCTAAAAACAGTAGGCACGAAGGAATTTATTTTTCAAGATGTTTTTTCAGCTGTCGATATTACCGTTCCAACAAGCGGCAGTTTTTCAGTCCGCATCAATGGTTACGAAGCGTCATTTCAAGACAAGATTCGCCATGGTGATGAACTGGAGTTACTTTTCCACCATACTGATAAAAACAATACATAAAAAACACGCGGAAGGATTTGTTATTAAATCCTTCCGCGTGCTACTTATGCGCTGTTTTAATATTTTTCTAAAATATCATTACATGATCTTTTGTTCAGCATCACGCAGCGTATTATTTGTGATTGAAGAGTGTGACGCGTTCCACACCACTTCGCCGTTTTGAATTAAAATCACTTGAGGTGATTCATGCTTTACCCCTGTTTGCTCTGAAATGGCATTGGAAAGCTCTCGGTTTTCCTGAATGCGAATCAGATAGTTGGGTAGGTGCGATAACTTATCATATGATTCAAAATGTGAAAGCGCTTTTGCTGAGATTGGACAGGTAAGGCTATGTTTAAACAAGAAAAAGGATGACTTGTTTTGTAGCAATTCCTCAAAAACTTTCTGAGAAGATATTTGCTCCATATAATCCTGCTCTCCTTATGAGTTTGTCGTAGGATTTGTTGTCGTCGAAGATGACGTCGGCGCTTCTTCTGCGTCGGTTTCAGCTTCTGGAGTTGGAGCTGCCGTTAGCGTGTCTGTTTCCTCTTCTTCTTGTCCATTTGTTGCCGCAGGAGCTGGTGCTGAATCTACATTTTCATCTTTTTGGATTTTCTTACGAATGTCAGCTGCTTGCTCAGATACTGTTTTAGACAAATGGGCTGTTTTTTCACGTGCAACATCTCTCCACTCTGTGCCTTTTTCCATAGCGGAAGATGTCAGTTGGGTCGTTCTGTCACGTACGACTTGGGCTTGCTCATTCAAATCGCCACGAAGCTCTTTACCTGTTTTTGGTGCCAAAAGCAAAGCTGATGCAGCACCTACAATGCTTCCAACAAGTGTACCGATAATAAAATCTTTTGTATTTATAGTACTCATATTACTTCCTCCTAATCCATTATTTTGATGTCTTGTCCATCTCTTTACGTTTTTTCCATTTTGACCAAATATCCATTGCCGCTTGGCTCCATTCAACCGCTTGAGCAACTTGCTCACTACGATTTTCCGCACGGTGTCCAATGTCATCAGATACACGACGTACCGATTGATTGACACGCTGAATCGTATCACCGACGCCTTTAATTGAGTCGACGACAGAATTTAACGATTCGGATTTGCCTTGGATATCCTCGGCTAGCGCATTGGTCTTATGTAACAATTCTGTTGATTCCGTCGTGACACCTTGCAATTGACTTTCTAAGCTATCTAATGTAGAAGCAGTGCTTTCAAGTGTCGCACGAAGAGCAATGAGTGTGCGAATTAAAAAAATGACCAATACAACAAATGCGACCGCAACCAACGCAATGCTCCAACTTACAATCGCCGGCATAGGGAATTCACCTCCATGTTGTAGTAAAAATGTAGTAAGTGTCCTAGTGAGTCTACCCGTTCTAACGTAAATACAAACATACACTTATCATGTATTATTTCCACAAATCATTTCATATCCCTTTAAAAAAAATAATAAAAGTGTGAAGCAAAAGCCTTAGTCTCCCAAGACTTTTGCTTTTTTCTGATCAGGTAACATATAGGCGTCCTCATATTTTTGGATATCTCCTGCCCCCATAAACACTAAAACGGCATTTTTATGTTGTGCAAGCTGATGAACATTATGTTCATGCAGTCGTTTAGCGTTCGGTAACTCCTTCATCATTTCTTCAATATCAAACATCCCACTCGCTTCTCTTGCGGAGCCAAAAATGTCACACAAATAAACGTCATCCGCTTCCTGAAGACATTGAATAAATTCTTTTGCAAATGTTTTCGTGCGTGTATACGTATGAGGTTGAAAGATGGCTACAACATCTCGCGCTTTATATTTTTGCCTTGCTGATGATAAAGTTGCTTTCACCTCGGTCGGGTGATGCGCATAATCGTCAATGATGACCTGGTCATTCCAGCTTTTTTCGGAAAAGCGTCTTTTTACCCCTTTAAATGACTTTAGCTGCTTTGCGACAATGGACTGGTCAATATTTTCATAATGGCACAACGATATAACGGCTAATGCATTGAGCACATGGTGATCGCCGTAAGATGGGATATGAAATTGCCCATAATAATCATTTCTCACATATACATCAAAACTTGTGCCATCCCTTTTTATCTCAATATTTCTAGCTTGAATATCATTGTCGCTACCAAATCCGTAATATACAACCGGTACATTGGGTTGCAACGTATGCAGTAGCTCATCATCTCCGCACGCCACGACGGCTTTTTTAACTTTTGAGCCATTTCGAAAAAGGCATTTTTGACGTCTGCTAAATCTGCAAAATAATCCGGATGATCAAAATCAATATTTGTTATGATCGCATAATCGGGTGTATAAGCCAAAAAGTGACGACGATATTCACATGCTTCAAACACAAAATACTGGCTATCAACCGAACCTTGACCTGTCCCATCACCAATTAAGTACGAGGTCGGTTTATACCCCGAAAGCACATGACTTAAGAGGCCCGTTGTCGACGTTTTCCCATGTGAGCCTGTTACAGCGATGCTAGGAAACGTTTCACTCAGTTCTCCTAAAAAATGATGGTATCGTTTCACTTCAATGCCATACGTTTTTGCTTCCGAGATTTCTTCATGATCATCCCCAAAAGCATTTCCGGCAATAATAATTTCGTTCTTATGGATATTGTTTGAGGAAAACGGGAGAATTGGAATACCTCTCGCTTCTAAAGCGCTTTGTGTAAAAATATATTTTTCAATATCTGAGCCTTGTACGGTATGACCCATGTCGTGCAAGATTTGAGCTAATGAGCTCATACCAGTACCCTTTATGCCGATTAAGTGATATAAAGACATCATTCTAACCTCCAATTAAATACACACTTCGAAGTGGTCCACAACAATGAGCGGACATGCTTTTATTAAAACATTTTTATTGTTCAGCAATAGTCGTTACTACGTCTATATGTAATCAGTATATGAATTAAAAACAAATTGGTTAAAAGGCCTGATTGCCCCTTTGCTACATACCTCACCTATCATACCAATCTTTCCCGCTACATGCCAATTCATATTCTTTTTCTTTTATATTTCTCAAAAGTCAACAAAAAAAGACCAGCGGCTCCTTGCCTTGCTGATCTAAAATGTAAACAAACAACTGGTTTTAAGATGTTTGTATAACGGATTCGAGTTGTTCTTTTGAGATTAATAGATCCCTTGGTTTACTTCCTTTGTTTCCAGAAATAATCCCTTTTTCCTCCATCATATCAATCAAGCGAGCGGCTCGATTGTAGCCGATCCGAAAGCGGCGCTGTAACCCTGATGTTGATGCACTATTTTGTTCAAGAACATAATAACAGGCCTCTTCAAACAATTCATCCTCTACATCCATCGCTGCCGTTTTTTCCATCAGTTCAGCCTGGTTAAAAAGATATTCAGGTTCACCTTGCTTTTTTACATGAGATACAACGGCGTCAATTTCGTCATCTGCAACAAACAGACCTTGCAGACGAGATGGCTTGGACGAGCCATTTTCTAAAAATAACATATCTCCTCTACCTAAAAGCTTCTCTGCCCCGCTGGCGTCTAAAATGGTTCTGGAATCGGTTTGCGATGATACCGAAAAAGCAATCCGTGTTGGGATGTTCGCCTTAATCAACCCAGTAATGACGTCGACGGACGGACGCTGTGTAGCGACAAGCAAGTGAATGCCGCAAGCTCGGGCTTTCTGAGCAAGCCTTGCGATTGCCTCCTCAACATCCTGTGGCGCAGCCATCATTAAATCTGCTAGTTCATCTATAACGATGACAATATAAGGCATCTTCGGCTTGCGACCAGCAAACTTTTCGTTATAGCGGGCAATATCACGAACTCCATTATCAGCAAAAGCCGTGTACCTTTCTTCCATTTCCTCAACAGCCCATTTTAAAGCTGCCGTAGCTGCTTTAACATCAGTAATCACAGGGCTTACGAGGTGAGGAACACCATTATAAGGTGCGAGCTCAACCATTTTCGGATCAATTAAAAGTAAACGAACTTCATCTGGCGTCGCTTTATACAATAAACTCATTAGTATTGCATTGATGCACACACTTTTTCCCGATCCAGTCGCACCAGCAATCAATCCGTGTGGCATTCGGTGCAGGTCGGTTACGATTGGTATACCCTCAATATCCAAACCGAGCGCAACCGCTAAAGGAGATGGGTGCTTCAAAAATTGAGGTGACCTAAGAATCTCCCTGATCATTACTGCGCGCGCTGTGCGATTCGGCACTTCAATACCGATCGTACTTTTACCAGGGATCGGTGCTTCGATACGAATATCTTTAGCAGCAAGACTAAGCTTGATATCATCTTGCAAATTTGTAATTTTATTCACTTTGACCCCCGGTGAAGGCTGCAATTCAAAACGAGTAACAGTCGGCCCTTGAACGGAATCGACAACCGTCGCATTAACGTTGAAATTTGCTAACGTTTCATTTAAGGTTTGACTGCACTCAGCAACCCACTCCTTCTCAAGATCACTTTTTGCTTGTGGAATATGAAGCAGCTGCAAAGAGGGATATTGATAAGCTCGCGCTTCTTTGTTTTTTAACCGCTGACGATCACGCTTCAGCATCACGACATTGAAAGGGACGACGGACGATTCTTCCGTTTTCGGCTTAGGCTTTTCAATGCCTTGCTCTTTTGCGACTGCATGGCTCATCGTACGTTCTTGCACTTGCTCTTGTACTTGTTTTTGTTCGTGCCTTTGCACTTGCTCTTGCACTCTTTGTTGCTCTTGTTGTTGTTGTTCTTGCTTATGTTCTTGCTCTTTTTCTTCTATGACCATTTCCTCGCATGGCTCTGCTGCTGCAGCAGCATTCCTTTTACAGGAGTCTTCTGTAAAAGGTGCTGCCGCTATGTTAATTTGCTCTTCTTCTTTTTCGTTCTCCTCTTCAAGCGCATCTGTGAATTCGTGATCACTCTGACTCGTTTCCTGAATGTGTCTACTTTCCACAAGTACGTGTTTTTCTTGTACAGATGTAGCTTTGTTAGCCTCTTCAGTCAGCTGTTTTCTTCGACGAGCTGAAGGAAACGGCACGATTTCATCTGTTGGTTGAGACTCTTCCAGCGATGGTTTTCTCTCATTAAAACCATAAACTGGTGAAGGAACGTCCGTAGGTGTAAAAGGTGTCTTTCTTTCAGTTGTTGATTGTATAGAGTGCGTGTCTGTAGACCGTTGCTGAAAAGAACGAGCTTTGTCTTCATTGTCATTTTCATAAAGTGGCGCCTGTTCTTCAGCAGGTTGATCAGGAATCACCGGGAAACGAAAATGGCCTTGAGGATATTGGAACGTCATCCGTGCCTGCAGCTTGTCCCGCTTTTGAATTTGCTCCCTCTGTTTAGGAAGTTCTTCATAAAGCTCCTCTTCTTTTTCAAAAAATCGTTTGAACCAGTTGCTCATCACGCTTCATCCCTTCATGGCTATACCTTGACTTACGAGCCACGCGTCGAATAAAGTGACTCGCATTATTGGTAAGCATCTCCTGCTTTATATGTTTCACCATCTAAAACAAGGATTCCTTTTTCATTTGGTGCATCTTTTAGTTGTAATTCTTTGGCGGAACAGATCATCCCGGCTGACAATTCTCCACGTAATTCAGAAGTTGTAATCAGCAACCCACTAGGCATGATCGCTCCTGGAGTTGCGACAACAACGGTTTGACCTTGAGCAATATTTGGTGCACCACATACAATTTGCACTTCTTTCGCCCCTATATCTACTTGACAGACGCTCAAATGATCAGCATTGCTGTGCTTTTCGCATGACGTCACATAGCCAATGACAAACGCCGATGTTGCTGAGTCAAGTGGTTCGGAAAAGCCTTGTTCAGAGATGATTTTTTGAATTCGTTCAACATCTTCGTCCGACAATGTTAGACGCCCTCGCTCAGAAATTGTTAAGAACGAAGACACATTGAATACATTGTATCCAATAATCTGATCTGTTTCTTGATTCATCACGGCAGCGACAGGGCCTCGTCTGTCCACAGATATTTCTGCCGGCTTTTCATCGTGTAATGACAGGATAAGGACATCTCCAATGCCCTCAAGGTTGTAATATACATTCATCGTCTTTTCCTCACTTCTTTGATCTTGGTCGTTTTTGAGCTAGTATAAAAATCGGCTCAAGCTCTTTATTTTCATACAAAAAGGATAATGCAGTGATCGGGATATACCCTTCGGCAAAAAAGTGCATCGCCATCTGCCCAAGAATATCATACCCTTGTTCATTTTGAATGTCAGCTAATATGAGTACGTCCTGATGAGGAACAGCTATAGCCATTTCTCCTTTACACGAGCTTTTAAACGAGTCAAGGAACGACACATTTAAAATCCGACTGCCATCATAACCATCTTTCGTATTGACAAAGGAGAAGCGATTCCCTGCTACATAATCATCTCTCAACGATGTGTCTAACGAGCGGATGTTAAACAACGCTGTTTCATGCAGCTGCTCCATAGACCATTGCTCTTCCTCTATAAGCGATTGATCAATTAAACGATAGCTCTTCCCTAAGTCGAGCGCATAGTAAATACGTGTTTCAGCAGTATGGTCTTTGTAAATTAACGCCTGACCCTCTTTCGTTTCTATGGGAAACGACGTGGAACGTATGACCGGAAACACGTAGCGCTCCTTTCCATGTAAACTCTGCGTTTCTTTCATCGCTTTCATCGTCTCTTGAATATGAAAAACGATTTCGTCAACCGCCCGCTCTTCGCGCTCCTCATATTTAGCTATCAGAGGTGAAATCGCTAAGTCCAATCCTTTTTTAGTAGACGACCATTCAATTCGTAATGTATCTTTCTCCCGATCAAATTGAAACTGAATATCGGGATCTGCTAACGCTTGTTCAAGTTTTTTCCGCATCGCGGGCACTGTTATTTTTTGAGCCATGATTAGAACTCCTTTGCTGCACAAATCTATCCACTTATTTATTGTATCAGAAGGTTTGACTTGAACAAAACTCTAAAAAAATGCTCGCATAATTTTCAAGGATAAAAAAATACAAAAAGTCTATGGTAAACGGCTCTTTCTGCTTTTTGGCAGACTTATTTATAACCAAAAATAAAAAACCGGAAAACCGGCTCTTTAGTCTGTAGACAAAATCTATGATCATTTTTTCTACACGTTTATCGCGTCCGCTTAGCAACTCGTTCCAATGATTTTAGCCCGCTTGAAGACGCGTAGGCGACCGAAGACTCGAATAAAACTTCAGTTCATGAGAGGAGTAAAGACGGATGACAGCGTTTGGCAACAGGCTCATCTTGAAGCCTCTGTGTTTTCTGTTGTCCCGAACTTTGGCAAGGTTTGCTCACCAAACTTAATCCACCCCCGTTTTCTCATCCACTCAGATATAACAAATGAAATAATCGCTGGTCCAAGAAGGTGTAAGAAAAGAACAGCTAAAAGGATGTCTACTGAAAACCCCATCTGTTGAAATGTCATAATTTGACCGACAAAGCCACTTGTTCCCATCCCCGCACCGGCAGCATTGTTTGTAAGCTGAAGCCACACAGTCGCAAACGGAGCTAGTATTGCCCCGGCAAGTGTTGGTGGGATCAGGATAGCGGGCGCTTTAAGAATATTTGGTACTTGCAACATTGATGTACCGATCCCTTGAGCAATAAATCCAGACCAGCCATTTTCTCTAAAGCTACTCACAGCAAAACCTATCATTTGTGCACAGCACCCAATTGTAGCTGCACCTGCGGCAATACCGCTTAAATCAAGCATAATCGCAATCGCCAAACTCGATATTGGTGCAGTCAAGGCTAAGCCCATTAATACAGCGACGAGTATGCCCATGATCAATGGTTGCTGCTCTGTCGCCCACGTAATCATCCCCCCAATTGTTCTCATGAGCTGAGCGATCGGAGGTGCAATAATGACAGCACTAAAATATCCAGCTAAAAGTGTAACAAGTGGTGTCACAATAATATCAATTCGTGTTTCTCCGCTGATGAGCTTACCGAGCTCAGCGGCAACAATTGCAGCTATAAATGCCCCTGCCGGACCAGCACCGTGCATCACTGCCGTCTGTCCGGCAGCAAGTGAGCCGAACAAGACGAGCGGTGGTGCCTTTAATCCATACGCTACCGCTACCGCAATTCCCGGTCCCATTAAATCCATAGCAAGCTGTCCAACCGGCTCTAAATGCGTCAGCCACCCCATTCCGGCAATATGCTTCCCATATTCACCTATCGTTTTAACGATAAGCCCGATAATTAACGTTGCAAAAAGTCCAAGGGCCATTGCTGAAAGCCCATCCATTAGATACACTTTTATTGATAGGTGAACGCCTTTTTTCTCTAGAAAACGTTTCATGATGCTCCCCGTCCTTTCACTTCACTTTTTACATCGTAGAAGAAGAAAGGACAAATGTAAAGACACATGACAAGAAAAACCGCGTGCTACGAAGATTTTTCTTTTGATGATGGAGAAGCAGATGCCATGATCTCAAGCATATATTGAGCATTTCGACTTAGGTGCGAGCGGTCGTCGGTTCTGTTCGTCATTTTAATCGGTCCCTTTTCAACAGTAATCAGATAGCTTTCTTCATCTTCCTTTGTCACTATTATCTTGATTTGTGCTGAACCTTCATTCTCGGCAAAAGAAAGTGTATCAGAAAAGAACTCGTTAGCATGTTCAGGCTGTTTTTGCTCATCGCCTAAAGGATTGCTGTAAAGAATGAAAAGGTGACCTTGTTCTTCTAGAATCACATTGTATTCATCTTCTTCAGTAATTTCAAAGGTTTCTGGTTTATAAAAAGTGAGTGGTTTCGTCGTTTCGTTTGGTTGAGGCGGTGTCATTTCTTTCGCATCCTGCACAACGTTCTTCAACGTTTGCAAAGCCTCATTTTCAGATACACCGCAGCTCGTCACAATAAGCAACAAAATGATGACCCATCCGGAAAAATGAAATGATTTGTTTAAACGTTTCAACGTGGAACCTCCTTACATCATGTTGTTATCCATTGAGCTGTTACAAGTCGTGCATATCTTTCGCCACATGGATAGCCGCTTTAGGGGATTGGGCAATCGTTTTTTCGGGAAAATACCTCAAACATCACATATTTTTTCCAATAGGAGTGAAAAAACAAATGAACCTGCAAATTTATTTAGCTGGACAAATTCATGACCCTTGGCAAAAAACGTTTGCGAAGCATTGCCGGGATAAAGAGCTTTCTGTTGATTTATTTGGTCCAATGGAAGATCATGACCTTTCAGACCATATAGGTGAACAGATTATTGGCAAACAACCAACATCCATTTTAAAAGATGAATCCGCATCGTCCATTAATAACCTTCGGACAAAAATACTTATGAATAAAGCCGACGTCGTCGTTGCGTATTTTGGAGACGCCTATCGACAGTGGAATACAGCACAAGATTGTGGTACAGCTATCAGTTTAAACAAACCACTTATTCTCGTTCGCGATCCTTCTCTCCACCATGCGTTAAAAGAAATCTCCAATGATGCACAGGTCACTGTAGATACACTTGAGCAAGCGACTGATGTTCTTTCTTACGTTTTACAGCCAAACGGTTACACTGCAAAGTAAAAGCTTAGAAGCACCTCTTTAGATAGGGGTGCTTCAATTTATTGAAAGCTGCCAACCGTCACCCGTTGGCTCGCCCTCCCTCTCCTAAACGATCGTTTCTTCGGCTGCTCCGCACGAAGAATGTAAAAAAGCAGACTTCTCAAGCCAAAAAAATAAAAAATAGAGTGCAGCAAAGCCTAATAAGCCTTTGTCTACACTCACTCTAACACTAACGTAATAACCGGACTGTGTTCTTCTTTTATGATTTCACTTCAAACGTTTTTAAGTGGCCCGGAGTGTATCGACAACAGACTGATCTGTCGCTTTCACAAGAGCTGTTAATAAGGCTTTTGCTGCTTCATAATCATCCGTATGAATTATTGAAGCGGACGTATGTATATAACGAGAACATATTCCGATTACAGCTGAGGGTACGCCCGATCCACTCAAATGAACACTACCTGCATCCGTACCGCCTGGTGAAACAAAATACTGATAGGGAATATCATTCGTTTCAGCCGTATCTAAAACAAAATCCTTCATGCCTTGATGAGTAATCATGCTTCTGTCAAATATACGCAAAAGCGCACCCTTCCCAAGATGGCCAAACTCTTTTTGACTGCCAGTCATGTCATTTGCTGGCGAAGCATCCAATGCGAAAAAGACGTCTGGTTCAATGAGGTTAGCCGCTGTTTTAGCTCCCCGCAGACCTACCTCCTCTTGTACCGTCGCACCAGAATAAAGTGTATTTGGCAAAACGTCATCCTTTACATTCTTTAATAGCTCAAGCGCTAACCCACACCCATAACGATTGTCCCACGCTTTCGCCATTATTTTTTTGTCATCTGCCATTTCAGTAAATGGGCAAATCGGGATAATTTGTTGCCCTGGCCGAATTCCAAGCTCTTTTGCATGATCCGCATGATCTGCACCTACATCAATGAGCATTTGTTTAATATCTACCGGTTTATTACGTGTAGATTCGTCCAGAAGATGTGGCGGAATTGAACTAATCACCCCTGGAATGACATGATTGTCAGTTACAATTTGAACCCGTTGCGCGAGAAGGACCTGGCTCCACCAACCGCCTAGAGGCTGAAAACGAACCATCCCCGTTTTCGTAACACCGGTCACCATAAACCCTACTTCATCCATATGACCAGCAACCATGACTTTCGGGCTTCCTTTAGGTCCTTCCTTCACTCCAAAAACACTCCCTAGTCGATCTTGAATCAAGCGATCTGAGAGCGGCTCGAGTTCTTTTTTCATATAAGCACGAACATCATGCTCAAAGCCAGGTGCCCCTCGTAACTCAGTTAGTGTTCTAAACATTTCTTTCGTTTCACGTTGCATGAATGATATCTCCTCTCTACATGTGCGATCACGTCAAAATTCATTTGCTTAAACTAGTGTAATTTTTTTATGTACATTTCCATTTTACCGAAACCTCTTTCATCTGCAAAGCATAGTGGTTTTTTAGTTCAAAGTAAGGTGTGTTATACTTTTAACAAGATGATGTAGGAAGGGGAATTGAAATGTCTAAATCAAGCCTGCTTATTGGACTTTGTCTCGGTGCCGTTTCTGGAAGATTAATCATAAGAACATTGTTTAGCTGGAGAATTAGCGAAAACGAAGCATTAGAGCGCGCAAAACGCCTCGTAAGAGACCTTGGCTATGAAATCAACGGTGCCTGGGTCGTCAACTCGCCGACCAATACGATGATCCAAGGAAAGCCACTACAAACTTTAGAATTAGGTGTTATGGCAACAGACGCATATGGCAATCACCATTTTCATTTTCAAATGGACATTTACAGCGGAAAGCTATATGTACTCACCCCACATCAAAATGTTGAAAACAGATAAAAATATGTCTTATACAGTCTCCCTTCCTGAGACCGGATGCAAAGCGCAACAAATATATTGCCATGAGTTTAAGCATATGAAAGAACACCTTATCAAAAAACCAGCTCCTATCTATTGACAGAAGCTGGTTTTTATTATTGTTTACACATAAGTCGTATGATTACGGTATACATTGTTTTGTGTTGCAAATTCCATTGTTGAATAACGGTTTTTAGCCCAAATTCCCATGAGAATGACAGGCACGATCACTAAAAGTGACAGAAGTAGCATAATAACAGTAAAGTGCATAAACTTACCAGATTCACCTTGATACTGTTCTTCAAAAGCTTTAATAGGCTCAAAGCCTGAAACTAGCGATTTATCGACGATAGTGGAATCAGCTGGGTTGAAATACATTGTTTCAACATGTGTGAACCCAAAGATTTCATCACGTACAGAATTGTATTCAACTTTTGCTCCAACGATGGTTGAAAAATTCCCTTCCGGATCGTCCACTTCAAAAACGGTCGGGTTGTAAATGTCAAGTGAACCTTTTTTAAAATGTGTGTTGTCTTCAGTTAGCCACTCATTAGCACTTTGATAAAACTCTCCGACATATTGTTCTCCCTCTTGCGCTTGTACAGACGTTGCCCCAACGATAAACATAAGTACAAATGCAGCAAGACTACCTTTTAACCATTTTCTCACTGATTTTCCCCCTTATCTCTGTCGTGATGATCAATCACGAGTCATTTAGTAATTAATGATGATCGTCAAATAGTTTATCATAAAAAAGCCTTTTCATCGACTATTTTCACGATTTGCTGGCGGACATGCCCATAACTTATAGATCGGGAAACCTTTTTCCGAAAACTTTTGCTCATACTCTGTCTCCACATTAATATAATTGCTGTCCGTATCTTCAGTTTCACGCAAATCAGCATGCAAATCAAGCGACAAATTTTGCAATTGCCAGCCTCTATTAGAAAATTCCTCAATTGAAAATGCGAAAAGTCCGCGATTGTCTGTCTTTAATTGCAAACCGCCGCCTGGTACTAGTAAACGCTCGTACATCTGCAAAAAAGATCGGTGGGTTAAACGGCGTTTCGCATGGCGTTTTTTAGGCCAAGGATCAGAAAAATTCAAATAAAAGGCGCTAACTTCCTCTGGTGCAAAGCACGTTTCAAGATGGTTTGCATCCTCATGTAAAATAAAGGCATTTCTGACGTTCGCATCTAAGCGTTTTTGTAACGTAGAAACGACGACACTTTCATGCTTTTCAATACCAATAAACAGACAGTCCGCTCGCATGCTCGCCATCCCCGATAAAAAGCGTCCTTTCCCTGAGCCCACCTCCACATGTAGCTCTTTTTCTGCACGGCCGTTGAGCCAGTTTCCACGATATGCTGCAGGCTCTTGAATCACAACATCTGGTTCAGATTGAAGATATTCCTTTGCCCACGGTTTGTTTCTTACACGCATGTTGCAACCTCCACTAAAATAATCGACAAAAACAAAATAAGGAAGTACTCATTTTTAATAATCGCTATATAAAGACGATAGCGAGCAGGTGAAAGTCAATTTCATTTAACAGCCTTAAATTAATTGCACATCTTCAACCTCACAGTCTCACGCAAACGAAACCCCCTCGGGCCAATGCACTTACAAGGTTAGACATAAAAAAAACGAGCTCGTAGAACGTATATGCTTCCACGAGACTATAACCCCTTCTTTATTCGCTTGAGCACATGAGTTTGCTAGAACACAAAATACGTAGTTTACAAGCCTAAAGGAGATTCAATTGATTGAGTAATGTCTTTAACACATGATACCAGTGGTTTTCTTCACGCGTTTCTTGACGCATCCGATGCCACGCCAAAGACACAGATGACTGGTAGACGACATACCACTTCATCCGATACTCAAGCGTTGTTGTTAATTCTATACCGTAAGCATCTAACCAATCCGTCCAATGTTGCCGCGGTACATACCAATGCAACAGCATGCCTAAATCAAGGGCAGGATCAGCAACAACAGCACCTTCCCAATCAATCAAATACAGCTCTTCCTCATCACTAATAAGCCAATTGTTATGATTGACATCTCCATGACAAACGACTTTTTCATCACTTTGCACATACGGAAGGTTGCGCGATAAAAAAGTGACTGAGGCTTTCAGCAAAGGATCGGTGTAATACGGCGATGTGATATGAAGTGCATGTTCACATAACATCGTCGGGTGCATCGGCTGCTTTCCAAGCCGCTTGAGCATATTCAACAGGTCGCTTGACCGGTGAATTTTACTGAGTAAGTGAGCCACCTTCGTTTGCTGCATTTCTGCCGCCTTTAATTCACGCCCTTGTAGCCAACGTTGGGCAGTGACAACATCTCCATTTTCTAATCGCTTCGTCCAAACAAGCTTTGGAACGATCCCTTCCGCAGACAGAACTGCAAGAAAAGGTGAAGAATTGCGTTTCAAAAAAAGTTTTTCATTTTGGGACTGCGCATAGTACGCCTCTCCAGTAGCCCCACCTGCCGGTTTAATTTTCCATTCATTTCCTAGGATGTCTTCCAACCATTTCACCCTCAATATCTCCAATGCCTTAGCGCCCTGAATACAAACCGTCCGTATATATAAAACGGACGGCTGTTCAAGCTTATTTTCAAAAAAAGAAGCTTTCTTACAGGTACTTTTGTAATGATTTATCAAGACCTGCATGCAACTCTTGCAGTTCAACTGATGAGAGCTGCTAAAGCTTCTTTTTCCATGTCGTATTCATTACTGCTCTATTATATCAAAAACGCTAGCAGGCGCAAATGGTTACCGAATCAATTCATCTTCATGTGTATCCCATTCTGTCCGCTTGACTGATTGTGTATAGCAATGATCAAGCAACAATCTCGCTGTATTTAATTGGTTGTATTTAATCGGCGAAGAATTGGCTTGAAGCCGTTTCATCCATGACTCGTGAGTTCTTACATCGACGTAAGACAGCCCCGGACGCTCAGTACTCGCGTCAATAAAACCGCTATCCGTATAAGCTATTTTTTTAACATGCAGTTTTCTTTGTTCTTTAGGGATGATCGAATGTACGATCTTCTCCATTTGCTCAAGTTCTTGAAGTGGGTTGATATGATGCTCGTCGGCCTGTCCGTCTTGTAGCCAGTATGTTTTTCCATCCGTTTCATATAGTGAGCCTTTTCTTCCTGACAAGGTCGATATACAATACAGTTCAGATGGGCCAAGAATGATTGTATCCACTTCAACACGTGTATGATGAATTTCAAAAACAGGTCGGTATAAAATTAAATAATTATCAGGCAGAACACGGAGCCAATAGGCTAATTGTTCATCCCTTTTATACGTATTTACACCATAAGATTTTTGGAGCAATGTGGAACTAGCCCATTTAAGCTGATATTTAAAAAGTTCAGTTAAAAAAAATTCCTTAACTTCATCAATCGATCCTTGAAACGGCTCGGTCTGTTCAGGCTCATTTTTGTCTCTTTTTTTGCGCTGAAACCAGCGCTTCATACGGTTTTTCCATGTCAATCCCCCGTCGTCCTCGATCCCCCAGTCCTTTAACGACGTTTCATCCTGCAATTGCAGTGGTTCCATCAACCGTTGGTCTTGATAAGCTTCTTTTAGGTGTCTCCAACGCTGTTGCTTTAAACGAATAAATTGACTTGGGTATTTAAACATATCGGATTCATATCGTGAAACGAAATCTTGTAGCTTAATTAACTGTGCCACTGTTTGTCCTCCTCAGATGACGGTCTATTACTATTAATTTCGTGTTCTTCACCATTCTTTTGAAGAGGAAATGTATGAAAACTTTATATTTAGGTTGAAAGCTAGGCTGAACCTCAATAAATAATGACTACTTTCTCCACTTCTGAGTTTGTGATCATATCTATTAGTTGATTTAACCCTTTTTTATTGTTAATTAATACCACTTCCAATATCGATTTGTCTCTCAAGGTCATCTTTCTGCTTATGCAAGGATACTCTCTTATCTAATTGCCTTTCCCCTTTAATTCCTAAGAAATGATGAAGTTGTTCTTTGGAGTAGTATCTATAGCCTGTCGGGGCAACATGATCTGGTTTGAACTTCCCTTTTTATCCCGCTCTCTTAATGTTTGTGTACACTTCCCTATTAAATCTGCAAACTGACCCATTGTATAATATTTCATATCTTCACCTCTGAACTTATTACAACCAATGAGATTATATAAATTCAACAAGGTTTTATAACATTATATAGATTTTAGCTAGCTGTTGCTCACCTCATGCATTTTTATGTACAAACAAGCATATGTCGGTTAGTTAACATCACTCAGGTTACCCCTAAAACCGAAGCCGGTGCATCCACACGATCGGAAGTACAAATATCTCAACTATTCGATAGACTGTCTATGTATGATTATTGCGAGGTGCGACGCTGTGACAAGCATTATTGGACAGTGATTTAGAAGTTGCGCACAACGTCTGCACCCACCCATGTAGCAAGCAGCAGATGATGCTTAAACGATCTAAAGTTCCGCACGTAAAAATAGAGTATTGAAAATCAATATGATACAATTAAACCGATCGGATCACTTATAATAAAAGGACGTGTGCATGTGACAATTGTTCATTCGATTTCTGATCTTATTGGAAACACTCCGATGTTGAAACTAAACAAACTCTCACCGACAAGCGGTGCAACGGTTTTTGCAAAACTTGAGATGTACAACCCTAGCGGCAGTGTTAAAGACCGAGCAGCTTTTAATATGATTCGAGAAGCAGAAAAGCAAGGAAAATTAAAGCCTGGTGCGACGATTATCGAGCCAACAAGTGGAAATACAGGGATCGGCTTAGCGATGAATGCAGCTGCCCGCGGATATCGTGCCATTCTCGTCATGCCAGATACGATGACTCAGGAACGAATTAACTTATTAAAGGCATATGGCGCTGAAGTCGTCTTAACCCCTGGAGACGAAAAGATGCCTGGAGCTATTCGCAAAGCGGAACAGCTGCTACGAGACATCGATAACAGCTTTATGCCTATGCAATTTAGTAACGGCGCAAACCCAGACGCTCATCGAACAACCTCTGCCAGAGAAATTATTTCTGACATGAAAACACTCGACAAGCCATTAAGTGCTTTTGTCGCCACAGCAGGAACAGGTGGCACAATTACTGGCATTGGCGAAGTGCTAAAGAAGACCTTCCCTGACATTTCTATCCATGTCGTTGAACCTAAAGGGTCGCCTGTGCTTTCGGGAGGTAAACCAGGCAAGCATAAACTCGTCGGCACGAGCCCAGGGTTTGTTCCAGATATATTGAATGAAAACGTGTACGATGAGATTATCCGTTTAGCTGATGAAGACGCATATCACGCTGTCCACATGCTAGCCAGCCTTGAAGGGCTGCTTGTGGGTCCTTCTTCTGGAGCTGCTTGCCATGCAGCGCTTGAAGTCGCTAAACGGCTCACACCTAAAGATATCGTCGTTTTCATCGCTTGTGATACAGGTGAACGTTATTTATCAAGCGATCTTTTTGAGCAAAATTAATTGAAGGATGCCATATTTTAAAAGTTGCTTTCCATAATAAACACCATGTAAAATGTGTGTAAAAGTTTGTTTATCTATTCCATTAGACCAATTCAACGTAGTAAAATAAGATAAGCGGCATACAATAGGGTAAACTCACATGTACCTCATCCAGGCACCCTTGTTTACAAAGTGTGAAGGAGTGGTTCTTTGAATCCATCAACCAATCGGATGTTAACGCGAGTGAAGTCGATCTACCTGTATATTCGTCAGAATGGGACGGTTTCTACGACCGAGCTCGTTGACGAATTTGGGATCACCCAGCGAACGATTCAACGGGATTTGCATGTTTTGGCGTACAACGATTTGGTACACAGCCCTAGCCGCGGTCAATGGACAACCACAAGGAAAGCAAACAAAGCATCATCCAAAAGCAGTTAATCATATTGAAAACTCCGTGAGGGCTGAACGGAGTTTTTTTTTGCGGCGGATGCCTACTTCACGAAGATAGGCATCCGCTTTTTTATGCTCCTCTCGTCGGAAGACGCAATTTCTTTAGAATTTGCGAACCTAACACTTTCTCCATTAAACCGATGCGTAATGAAATTAAAAAATATAGCAGAGCACCGATCGCAACGCCAGAGCCTAACACAATAATGGCATTCAGCCTACTGCTTTCAATCGGAAACCACACTGCCAATGCTGATGACCATAAGACAACTGCGATCACCATAATCGAGCATATCACTAAGATAAGGATAAAGCGCTTGACCAGCTGTCTAAAGCGATAGCCTGTACTTCGGTGAATCGCATACAAATTAAAGAAAACAGCGCTAGAAAAACCGATCATCGTAGCCAACACCGAACCAATCGCATCAAACCAATATAAGAATGGCACATTTAAAATGCATTTTATAATAAAGCCAATAGCCAGACTCAGCATTGCTACTTTTTGCCGATTGATCCCTTGCAGCAATGCAGTCGAAACCGTATACAAGGCGTACAAGAGTGCCGCGGGAGCATACCAACGAAGAATTTGCGCGTATGAATCAAACTGCTCATTGACGTCAAAAAAAGAAGCATAAGCCGATTCCGCTAATACCGACAACCCAAGACTAGCCGGCGTAATTAAAAACAGAATGACTTGAAATGCCTGTGTCATATAGCGTTGTACATCTTTTAGCTTGTTTGCTGTAAACGCAGACGTCACTGTCGGAATGAGATTGAGCGCAAAGCCGGTCGCAAGTGACACTGGAATCATAATCAGCTTATGATTGTATAGGGTAAATGCAGAGAATAGTGCATTTGAATCCCCTTCGTAATTTGCTGCCGCTAAAGTTCTATTAAAGGTAAACATATCAACGAGTTGAAATAATGGGACCGCAAGTCCAACAAAAACGAATGGAATGGCATAGCGAATGAGCTCTTTATACATTTCATCAAGAGGCACCTTAGCAGCACTGGTGCTTTTCTTTATGGAGCCAAGCCTTCTTTTTTTCCAAAAATATACTAATGTAAATAGTCCACCAATTGCACCGATAAATGCTGCAAAGGTTGCTACACCTACTGCTGTCACTAAAGAGCTGTTAAACCAGAACAAGGCAATGTAAGCACCGACTAACATAAAAATAACACGTACAAGCTGTTCCATCGCTGTCGAAGCCGCCGACGGTCCCATCGATTGATATCCTTGAAAAAACCCTCGTACTAAGCTCATCGCCGGTACGATAATGAGTGCAACGGAAACCATGCGAATCACATATGTAACATCGTCAGCAGAAAACGTATCACCATTGATCACTAAGGGGGCGATCCATGGCGCAAGCATATATAGCGCTACAAATGACAAAAGGCCCATAAGCCCCATCACCTTTAACCCCGAGCGAAACAGCCGCCGGCCTGTTTCGTAATCCCCTATCGCATTATACTTTGAAACAAACTTGGATACAGCTAGCGGTATACCTAATGTCGCTATACTCAAAGTAATTGAATATGGAATATAAGCGTAGCTATATAAAGCCCCTCCCTGTTCTCCGATTAGCGCATGTAACGGAAAAACAGAGATCATGCCAAGAAATTTTGCAATAAACGTGGCCGCAGTTAATAAAAACGTGCCCCGTAATAACCTTGAGTCTGCCATTACTAAGCCTCCTGTCATCGTTCACAGACTTCTGTATTTTACCATACTTGACTTTCGTCTGCAGGAGGGCAACGAGGCATGCTGATTAAAAACTCGTCCGTATGTAAATTTTTTACTGCACTTGAAAAACCCCCACATTTTCAATTCAAAGGGGATTCTCACTTTTTTTTGCATTTGTAAGCTCATTTGTAAGCTCTAAAAACTTTGTTGCACCTAAAAAAAAGCGCGGACAAAGCCTTGAGCTTTGCCTACACTTTAGTTAGTCATTATTCTTTGTTTAAATACGCACGCAACATCCAGTCATCTTTCTTAAACTCTTCAAGCATAGCGTGGAAAATATCAGCAATCGCGAACTCCTGCTGCTCTTCAAGCCCTTCGATTACTTTTTTACTTTCTTCCATAAGAGCAAATAAATCGTCTGAAATGCTTACAACCATTTCTTCTGCACTTTCATGACCACTCGCTTCCTGAAGCGATGCTTCACGTAGAAATTCGTCCATTGATGCTAAAGGCTTCATGCGAATCGCCAACATATGCTCAGCGAGTTCATCAATATGATTTTTCATCGAGTTATACATTTCTTCAAATTTCTCGTGCAGTGAGAAGAAATGTGGTCCTTTGACATACCAATGATAGTTATGAAGCTTAATGTACAACACATGTAAATTGGCAAGCTGCTTATTCACCTGTTGCTCTAGTGCAGATGCTTCTTGTGATTGGTAATTGTTTGGCATTCTTATTCTCCTCCACTTTCTAAAAATAATCGTCGAGTTTTACTGTAATTGAAAAAGAAATCGACGGCAAAGCAATCAACCTTTAAGCTAATGGTTTATTATTTTGCCTCTATAGATATGATAACCTGTTTTGGTAAAAGGAAAACCTATTTTTGCTGAATGTCATATTTTATCCACACTATACACTAGCTTGCGGTGGAAGAAGTGAGTACTTCACTTTTTGTTTTGCTTGTCGATTAACAACACGTGCTGCAGAACGAGCCGCATGAATATTATCTGCAACGATGACGATCTCTTTTGAGCAAATAGACCCTTCACGCATTTCTCTTGATAAATACGACAGGGGAATATTTTTAGCAATCGGCATCGGCTTTCGATAATAGGAAATAAAATCACGGATATCAACGATGCAATGCTCATCTTCATTTGCCTGTTCTAAAGAAATTGGGCGCATTAAAAAAGATGGCTGTACGTACCAACGCCAGACAAATAAAGACAACACGACCATACTTAATAAACCAAATAGGATAGACATAGGCTCATCATTCCGGATTGACTGTCGAGCCTTGCCATGCTAGCATGCCACCGACAACATTCGTACATGTATAACCATGAGACTCGGCATACTCAGCCGCTTTTTCACTTCGACGGCCAGATCGGCACACGAAGATAAGCTCCTTGTCTTTGTTAAGCTCAGACAGCCTTTCTGGGACCGTCGCTAATCGCATGTGAACCGCGCCCGGAATCATTCCTTCTGCCACTTCTTCATCTTCGCGGACATCGATAATTACATGCGCTAATTCATCGATTTTATTAAGTAGCTCCTCAGTAGAAATTTCCTTCACGTGATCGTCTCCTTTTTGTTTAACCTGTCATCATTTTTACTGAAACAGAAACATCCGTCAATCATTTTGCCTAATGATTAAAAGCATACATTAGCCACTTGGCTCGATGAGTGCGATTGGACTAATTTATGTCAATTCATTGAAACAAGTGTGCTGGCTTGATAAAAAACGTGTAGACACAGTCATTTTAGCTAGACCTTGTCTACACGTTTAAGCAAGTCACATTTAAAATATTTTCACTGATTAAACAGCCACGATGTTCACAAGTTTTCCAGGAACGACAATGATTTTTTTAATCGACTTTCCTTCAATTAACTCCTGGATTTTTTCATTATCAAGTGCTGCTTTTTCAATCTCATCTTTAGAAGCATCCGCTGGGACTACAATCTTCGCCCGTACTTTTCCCTTCACTTGAACAACAATCTCGGATTCATCAGCTTGAATCTTGTCAGGGTCATATGCAGGCCAAGTAGCATATGCAAGTGATTCAGTATGCCCAAGCTTTTGGTATAACTCTTCAGAAACGTGCGGAGCGATTGGCGAAAGCAATTTAATTAAACCCTCTGCAAACGAGTATGGAATTGTTTCTTGTTTATACGCTTCATTTACGAAAACCATTAACTGGGAGATACCTGTGTTAAATCGCAAATTCTCGTAATCCTCAGTGACCTTCTGAACGGTTTGGTTGTATACTTTTTCAAGCGGATGACCTTCACCGCTCTCATTCGAAATGGCTGATTGTTTATCACCTTCATCAGAAACGATCAACCTCCATACACGGTCTAAAAACTTCCTTGCGCCATCGAGGCCGTTTTCTGACCAAGCGATCGAGGCATGGAGAGGTCCCATAAACATCTCATATAAACGTAAAGTGTCTGCACCATGGGAGGCAACGATATCGTCCGGGTTAATAACGTTTCCTTTTGATTTACTCATTTTTTCATGGTTTTCACCGAGAATCATTCCTTGGTTAAACAGCTTTTGAAAAGGCTCTTTCGTCGGTACGTAGCCAAGATCGTACAATACTTTATGCCAAAAGCGGGCGTACAGTAAATGAAGTACTGCGTGTTCTGCTCCGCCAATATAGACATCCACAGGTAACCAATGCTTTAATTTCTCAGGATCAGCAAAAAGTTCATCGTTGTTCGGGTCAATAAAGCGTAAGTAATACCAACAGCTTCCTGCCCACTGTGGCATCGTATTCGTCTCTCTTCGTGCTGGTTTTCCGGTGTCTGGATCTACCGTATTCAGCCAATCGGTCATGTTTGCCAACGGTGACTCGCCTGTTCCGGAAGGTTTAATCTCATTTGTGATCGGAAGGGTTACTGGCAAGTCCTCCTCAGGGACTGGACGGATACTCCCATCTTCAAGATGAAGCACTGGGATAGGTTCTCCCCAGTAACGTTGACGACTAAATAGCCAATCGCGGAGACGATACGTAATTTTCTTTTCACCGGCGCTTTGCTCTTCAAGCCAATCAATCATGACTGCAATGGCTTCATCTTTATCCATACCATTAAGAAAATCGGAATTGATGTGCTTTCCATCACCAACGTACGCTTCTTTCGTCATATCTCCACCTTCAACCACTTCACGAATGGGCAGGTCAAACGCTTTTGCAAATTCATAGTCCCTTTCATCATGAGCAGGGACAGCCATAATCGCGCCACTACCGTAGCTAGCAAGGACATAATCCGCAATCCATATCGGCACTTCCTCGCCGTTCACCGGATTGATTGCATATGCACCTGTCCAGACGCCTGTCTTTGTTTTTGACAGCTCAGTCCGCTCTAAATCGCTCTTATGCAGGGCTTTTTCTTTGTATGCCTCAACAGCTTCACGCTGATCATCTTTTGTGATCACATCTACCAATAAGTGCTCTGGAGCAAGTACACAATATGTTGCACCGAACAGCGTATCTGGACGGGTCGTGAACACTTTTAAGCTCTTGTCCTCGTGTCCTTTAATTTGAAACACGACATCTGCACCTTCAGATCGACCAATCCAGTTGCGTTGCATATCTTTAATGCTTTCCGGCCAATCAAGCTCTTCCAAGTCTTCCAGTAAACGATCCGCATACTCGGTAATTTTCAACATCCATTGACGCATCGGACGACGCTCAACAGGATGATCCCCCCGTTCACTTTTTCCGTCGATGACCTCTTCATTGGCCAAAACAGTTCCTAGCGCAGGACACCAGTTTACAGGGACTTCGTCAATATAGGCCAATCCTTTTTTATACAACTGGATAAAAATCCACTGAGTCCACTTATAATAAGATGGGTCTGTCGTGCTGATCTCTCTGTCCCAATCATACGAAAAACCGAGAGATTTAATTTGCCGTTTAAAAGTGTCAATATTTTTTTGCGTAAACTCTTTCGGGTCATTTCCTGTATCAAGGGCATATTGTTCCGCCGGTAGACCAAATGCATCCCACCCCATTGGGTGTAATACGTTGTAGCCTTGCATTCGTTTCATACGTGAAAGAATATCTGTTGCCGTATATCCCTCAGGATGTCCGACGTGCAAACCGGATCCAGAAGGATAGGGGAACATGTCTAATGCATAAAATTTCGGCTTTTCGACATCATCCTCCGTATGAAATGTCTTATTATCCTCCCAATACGTCTGCCATTTTTGTTCAATTTCTTTATGGCGATAGCTCATTTTGGCATCCTCCTTGTTCTAAAAACTGATTGTCGTTTTTTACGTACAGCCCGTTTGAAGCTGAGATTAAAATCATTTATGTAGGTCATAAAAAAACCCCCGCCCCAAACTGGGACGAGAGTTATCATATAAGCACCCGCGGTACCACCCAAAATTATACGCATCAAAAACACGTATCATCTCTATCCTTAACGCGGAAAACGGCAAAGTTTTGCTTTGCAATTATAAGGCGAGTTCGTTGAAGCTCCGGCAATGACTCGCAGCCTTCTGTCATCTCTCTGAGCCCGGACATTCTTCAGCTACTACTCCTTAATTGTTATTTTTGGCTTTATTATATCACTCATTTTAACGGAATTTCTCGAAGTGTCAAGCTTTGCCATGAAAATGGTATTCTACAGCTGATCTGACATGATCAGCTGCTGTTGCGTTTTCCTAAGCGCGATCATCATTCGGTCAATTGTCTCACGTTGCTGCGCATTCCCTGAATCCTTTAACTTTTCACCTTCATCCACAATTCCTTGTAAAGACTGCTGCGCTTGTTGAAAATCAACTTCCTGTCTAAGATGCATTTCTCGATTATGAAGTGAGCATGATTCTTCAGCACTGGCAATCGTCTCATTCGCTTTTTGAACCCACTGATCAATAGAAGCTCTTGTCGCCATAGTAAAACCTCCTTTGCATCATAGTGTGAGGCCTTTATCAGACAAATATTCACGTGTCATGTTCGCATCACGCCCCTCCCATATGCTACAATGTCTAATGGTCTACTTGGACAGAAGGAGTGACGCAATCATGGAAAAACACGTCCTTATTTTTATACACATGATAAAAAACGTTATCATACATGGAATTTTCATTTAAAACAGCTGTTTGGCGAGAAAATTTTCAAAGTACCTATTGATGGTGGATTCGATTGCCCAAATCGGGACGGCACAGTTGCACACGGTGGATGCACTTTTTGCAGCGCGGCGGGCTCAGGTGATTTTGCCGGAAATCGAGCAGAAGATGTCGTCACGCAATTTCATAAAATCAAGGAACGAATGCATAAAAAATGGAAAACCGGCAAATATATTGGGTATTTTCAGGCGTTTACAAACACACACGCCCCTGTCGAACAACTGCGGCAGACGTACGAGCCCATTTTAGAGCAAGAAGGCGTCGTTGGGCTGTCCATTGCGACGAGACCAGACTGCCTTCCTGATGATGTCGTTGAATATTTGGCAGAGCTTAATGAACGAACGTATTTATGGGTAGAGCTCGGTCTGCAAACCGTCCATCAATCAACCGCTGACCTAATTAATCGTGCCCACGATTTTCAAACATACATCGAAGGCGTGGAAAAGCTTCGTAAACACGGCATTCGGGTTTGCAGTCACATCATTAATGGCTTACCGATGGAAACGAAAGAAATGATGATGGAAACGGCACAATCTGTAGCCAAGCTGGATGTTCAAGGCATCAAAATTCACTTATTGCACTTACTTAAAGGAACGCCAATGGTCAAACAATACGAAAAAGGGCAACTCGAGTTTCTAGAGCAAGGGGAATATGTAGAACTTGTTGCTGATCAGCTAGAGCTGTTACCTGAAGATATGATTATCCACCGTATTACTGGTGACGGGCCTCCTGATTTGTTAATTGGCCCAATGTGGAGCTTTAATAAATGGGAAGTGTTAAATGCGATTGACAAAGAGCTCGAACGAAGAGGGACGTATCAAGGTAGTTATGCTTTACAGGGGCGGACATAATGCGCCCTGAACCGCCCTTACTTCAATTTGCTCACCTTTTGCTTGAACAATATTTACAGCCTGGGGATATGGCCATTGATATGACAGTCGGAAATGGGCATGACACAGTAAAGCTATGTAAACTCGTCGGTCCTGACGGCGTCGTCTTCGGTTTTGATATCCAAGAAAAAGCACTCACCGAAGCGAAGAAACGGCTACAAGAGGCAATGCTGAAGGCAACGTTGTTTCTCGACAGTCATGCCAACTGGGCAACACATCTTCCTGAAGAGGAGATCGTACGTATAAAAGCAGCGATATTTAACCTTGGGTATCTCCCTGGGAGCGATAAAACGGTCATTACGCAAGAAGCATCAACACTCAACGCTCTGGCCGCTCTAACCGAAAAAGCACCAAACGCATTGATTATCGTCGTTGCCTACCCAGGACACCCTGGTGGCGCAGAGGAAAAACAAGCCGTGCAGGAATTCGTCGAAAGTATACCGTCAACCACTCACCGAGCCTTACATTACGGGCTTATTAACCACCCTAGTGCACCAACGATTTACGCCCTCATTCCACAAAAGAGAAACACCGAAAAACAACAATCCCCCTGAGATTTCAGGGGGGTTGATTCGTTTATTGAACACTAAAACTGTAATGAGCTATTGTTTTTTTGCAATGCTCGATATGCACGGCCATTGACATAAAAAAATAACGATGGAAAACCACCAAGCTGGCGAATCGATCTCGCTATCTTCTTGGAAAGCTTCGTTTCATTCACTTTGTCATCCGATAAATATAGACCGAGGAGACCACGATTCACAAGTCGATGAAATTTTTCATTCGGAATGCCTCGCAGATGATCATCCGCTTTCGTAACAAAATGCTCAAAGCGTTGGATCATGCTTTCCCGTGACTCATAGTACTCACAAAAATTCAAATCGCCTTCCATTCGATCTTCTTCTTGATCAATAAAATAATCGAGTAAAATATGAAGGCCTTGTACATAAGGAAAGTAGCCTTGATAAATTTGTCCTGCATCCTCTTTTGTAAATGATGAATGAAAAGCGTAAGAGGCCAAGCAAAAAATTCCTAGTGTTGAGCCGGCGCAAGCGGAAAATTCATACCAGGTCATTTCAGGAACAGTGTGACGATGCGCCTCAAACCACCGAATGAGTCGCTCCTCCCTCTCTTCCTTTTTCACGTGCTTATGAATTTGCAAATCAGCATAATAACCTTCTAACGTAAGGAGATGGTCAGCAATTAAGTCATATGCCGGCAGACGAGCAAGTACGCCTTGGCACGTTTCAACAAGTGCTTGTAAATAACCCTCATCATTTTGCTCTGTCCGATGTCGATAATAATTCACCGGAACTGCCCCGGGCGTTAAAGCATGAGCCATCGATTCATGAAGAGCTTCAAAGTCAACAGGATCTAAAGACGTGCTCCGGTCACACAAATTATCAAGGTAGTCACTAATCGTTTGATAAGCCACAATAAATTTGACGCATTCTTTAAAATGCGCTTTTCCAGACAAGAGCGCGTAGACCGCACCGCCTTCACAATGAAACGTTTTATGATCAATGCTTTTTAAAGCTTGCTCACGTAATTCATCATCAGGAATGGTGGCTGCTCGTGCTTTCCACTCCTTAAGCTGATTATGCACCTCAGGAAATACGGACGTATACATTGATTTCATTAGACCAACAATGGTCGTTGGTGTCTTCATTCAAACAGCCTCCGGTATTTTAACGTTGATCGACAGACATGTGAAAGCCTTGAGCATGCATTTGAACAAAACGAGTACAAAACCGAAACACTTGCTCTCTCTCAGGCTCATTAAAGATTTCATGATAAAGCCCTGGCCACTCTTTATACATTTTTTCAGTACCATCGTACTCATTAAACCATTGTTTCACAAGCTGTTTATCTACTATTTTATCGTTTCCTCCCTGCATGATCAAAAGAGGAACATCCGGAAATTCCGACATTTCCTTGAAGGCGAGTTCCATCGCTTTTACAAGCTCGCTATACCAGCGAACTGATACTTTTTGCAGCATTAACGAATCATTGCTATCAGAATCTACAATATGTTTATTGCGGGTTGCGATATTCGGCGTGAGTCCTGGACTCATTTGTAATCTCGGCATGAGGACATTCATCCCCTTTGCCAGCACATTCAGTGGCGGTGCCGGCTTAAAACGCAAACCCAGTGCCGGTGAAGAAAGAATAACCCCATCTAACGGAATAGTGTGCTTTTGCAAGAGACGTACAAGGACAAGCCCCCCCATAGAATGTCCAATAGCAAAAATAGGAAGAAGGAATGACTGTGCTTCAGAAAGCCAGCTGTGTACTTCTTTTAAGTATTCTTCAAATGAATCAATATGTCCTCGTTTACGATTGGAAAGCCCTTGTCCTGGAAGGTCTCCTAAAATGACGTGATAACCTTCTTCAAGCCAATGCTCTTTTAACCAATGATAACGGCCGTGATGCTCTACCGCGCCGTGAATTACAACAATGACACCTTTAGGGGTATAATCTGTTTGATAAATCCACACTATGCGGTCCCTCCAAATTCTGTTCTCTCTTCGGTTGAATGAAAAAAATTCGTTCCTTGTACAAATGAACTGTTTTTCTTAAAATGAACCATAAGCCATTAGACGATCCGAAAAGGAATGATACGATGATTATACCTTATGGAAAATACTCTCCCCACATCCACCCTACAGCTTATATTGCAGAAAATGCAACGATCACTGGAAATGTTCATATTGCAGAATACGTCTCTCTTTGGTACCAGACCGTCATCCGCGGTGACGTCTCACCTGTCTACATCGGCCAATCTGCAAACATTCAAGATGGCTCCGTCCTTCACCAGTCGCCAGGGCTGCCTGTGATCATTGAAGAAGAAGCGACAATCGGGCATCAAGCAATGATTCACAGCGCTACAGTTAGAAAAGGAGCACTTGTAGGAATGGGAGCGACGATGCTTGATGACTCAGAGTTAGGCACATCCGCAATGCTCGGTGCTGGGAGTTTGCTAACTGGGGGGAAAAAAATACCTCCATACACGCTCGCTTTGGGTCGCCCTGCTCGCCCTGTTCGTGAGCTCACTAAAGAAGAGCTCGCTGACATGAAACGCATTTGCAATGATTATGTGCAAAAAGGGCAAGCTTACAAAAAGCAGCAACACGCATCTATTGATTTAAACGATCAATTACCTGGCGCGAAAAATCAATCGCTTGAATAGATCGTTCGTAATCAGACGTACATAAACACATAAACAATACGTCAATTATGAGCAGCTGTGCTATTCTTGACGATGTCGCTCCACTGCGAAATGTCGCTTCTCTCGTCGGTGATGTCGAGAGCTCAATGTCTGCCACTGATGAGACCAGCGATTGACCATAACTCCCTAAGCTAATCGCAACAGCTCCAGCTGCTCTTCCCAATTCGAGAAATTCTTTAACTTCTTTAGTATTCCCCGAAAAGGAGATGCCCATCACAACATCTCCTTTTTCAGCACCAGCTGCTTGAATAGAAGCCATATGACGGCTTTCATACGCCGTCGCATGTTTTTGAATCCGCAATAGCTTTTGCTGAAAATCTTTTGCCACAATACTTGAAGCTCCGATACCGAATATATGTACTGCACTCGCATTACGTATCGTTGTCACTGCATCATTAATTGCTTGAACCTGTAACAATTCTGCAGTTTCTGTGATACTTGCAATGGCATTGCTCGTAATTTTCGACATGACGTCTGCTGTTGTTTCATCTGGATGAATATCTCTAAATCCATAGGAAGGCTCTTTTTGTAAATCACCTGCGACCCTTAACTTTAGTTCCTGGAAGCCTTTTAATCCAAGAGATTTACATAGCCGGATCACAGCAGCGCTACTTGTTTCGCTCAGTTCACCGAGTTCGCTCGCTGTGCACTGGACAGCTTTCTCTGGATATTCCATAATATATGTTGCAATTTTCTTTTCTGAACGTGGCAGCTTATCAAGCATACTTTCAAGCATCGTGAGTCCGCCTTTTAACATTTGAGAACCTCCCTCCATCACGGTGACCCTAATCGGCCGTATTGCATACTCTTTAACAATTTACATGATTCACAATCAATAGATCTAATCACTTTTAAGTGTGTGGCTAACAAGACCATCGCGCATAAAAATGAACAGAATGTAGACACAATCTACCTCAATTCTTTTGGCATCCGCTCAGCAACTTTTTTCTTCTGTTCATGTTCACTTAGACCATCATGCGAAAAAATGAACGAGTCATGACCATTTTTTCCAAAAAAACGATCGTAAAACAAACTTAAGCCATACGACCTTGGTGTTACCAAGTCTTCAGCAAAGGAATATTATCTCTATTATACCTTTTTCCGTTGCCAGCATCACCCATTTTTCATTTTCTTTTCACACAACGACAAAAAGGCCTGCGCAGTCATCATTTTCATGAATCATGCACAAGCCGTAGCTACCACATTTAAGACAGTGCAGCTTTTAAAGCGTCAACCTTGTCGAGCTGCTCCCACGGAAGCTGTAAATCATTACGGCCAAAATGTCCGTAGGCCGCGACTTGCTTATAAATTGGGCGTCGTAAATCTAACATTTTAATAATCCCGGCTGGACGTAAATCAAAGTGTTGTCGAATGAGCTCGACCAATTTTTCCTCCGAAAGACGTCCGGTACCATATGTCTCTATAGCTATAGATACTGGCTGTGCAACACCAATCGCATAAGCAAGCTGAACTTCACACTTATCCGCTAAACCAGCTGCCACAATGTTCTTGGCTACGTACCGAGCTGCGTAAGCCGCCGAACGGTCAACCTTCGTCGGATCTTTGCCTGAAAATGCCCCGCCGCCGTGACGAGCATAGCCGCCATACGTGTCAACAATAATCTTCCGGCCAGTCAGACCAGCATCTCCTTGAGGACCGCCAATCACAAAGCGCCCGGTTGGATTGATAAAATACTTCGTGTTCTCGTCGATAAAGCCGTCAGGAACCACAGGGTGAATCACATGCGTTTTCATATCTTCTGTAATCTGTTCTAACGTCACGTCAGGGTGATGCTGCGTAGAAATGACGATTGTATCAATCCGTTCAGGCTTCCCATCCTCATTATATTCTACGGTCACCTGCGTTTTTCCATCAGGACGCAAATATGAGAGGGTTTCATCTTTTCGGACAGATGCTAGACGTCGGGACAGGCGGTGTGCCAAGGCAATCGGCATCGGCATCAGTTCATCAGTTTCATTACAAGCAAACCCGAACATTAACCCTTGGTCTCCAGCTCCAATCGCTTCAATCTCTTCCTCAGTCATCGCTCCTTCTCTCGCCTCAAGCGCTTGATCAACGCCTTGCGCAATGTCAGGAGACTGCTCATCAATCGACGTAAGTACAGCACAGGTTTCTGCATCAAAACCATATTTGGCCCGATTATAACCTATATCACGAATCGCTTCGCGTACGATTTTTGAAATATCCGCATACATCGTCGTCGTTATTTCACCTGCGACAAGTACTAGCCCTGTATTGACCGTCGTTTCACAGGCAACACGTGCATTCGGATCCTCTGTCAAAATAGCATCTAGAATAGCATCAGAAATTTGGTCACACATTTTGTCAGGGTGACCTTCTGTTACAGATTCAGAGGTAAAAAGCCGTCGAATATTTCCCAATAAATCTATACCTCCTTAGTACATTGTACCTTCACAAGGTCTTCTATGTACTCTATGTTTCACGACGAGTAAAAACCTTTTCCCAGGTGAAAGTGGAAAAGGTCGTCCCGACTATAAACCTACTCAATTGTAGCCGAAGCCGAAAACAGTGTCAACGCTTTGTCACATCCCTTGCCAGCTTTGCAGGTGATGATGAACAGCATATTTGTAAACATAAGCTGGCAACGTTTAAAAATATACAATCGCGGTTGATCAAGAGCATTTCGTTTCGTAAAAGAATTACGCTTATGCACTTTGGTTCACAGATTCAACACTAAAATAAAGCTTCTCTTGTAGGGCAGGACTACCAGATCACTTACGGTTCTTAAGTGTACAATTAAACTTTGCTAGTAACAAAACTCACGCAAAACTCAATGAAACAGCATTTGAATGTGACGAAGGCTTAGCTGTACGACATCATCCTTCATATGAAAACTAAAACGGGCGTCTTTCTTTATTTTCTCAGGTAAATCTTTAAATAACACAGGACCTTCCGTTTCATAGTAATGGTCGGTCTCCTCTAACACTGAAACAGTGGCATAGTATATGTTTTTTTCAATACTTTCCTGCTTACCATCTACTTTGTACTGCCCTATGTATGAGAGGGAGGATACGACGCCCCCAGTCTCCTCATAAACCTCTCGTGAGGCCGCATCGCGCGGTAGCTCACCAGGCTCAACTTTTCCACCTGGGAATTCGATCCCTCTTCTTGGATGCTTTGTTAATAGCCAATGCTGATTGTACCTTGTTAATACAAGGACGTGACCAGGAGCACGGGAAAAGGGATGATCCTGAAAAGACAACCGAACTTTGTTATGATAATAGTCTTCAAATATGTGCATTCACTTAGCTCCATTTTTTTCATTATCGGTGAATAACTTCTTCTATCTTCCATGATCCGTCCGCATTTGTAAACCGCATTTCAATGGAATATTCGCCATATAAGTCCGATGTATTTTCCTGCACGATTGTGAACCCGTCGTGTGCGACGTCCTTTATCGTAAAATCTTCATCAACTTTAAACCATGGAGGTGTTTCTGTAGGTACAATATATAGGGATTGATCGCGTTCCTCAAAATAAAATCGAACATATGGAAGAGCAGCTTCTCTTGTGGAAATTTTTTCAAATTGATCAAGTAATTCTTCCTTCGATTGATATTTGATGACTTCGTTATCGTCAGCTGTTCGTTGAACGAGCGTATCCATAAATGAAGAGGTTAATCGTTCTACAATCGGAGCAGCCTCTTCTTTACTAATATATTGGGACTGCGGCGACACAGGTATGTTGTTGTTCGCCGAGGCAACGACAGCTCTATTTTGCGATTTAACTGTAACAGCCTCGTTCTGATCGACAAACACATCAGGGTTCATGTCTCCAGGCGAGTAATAATATTTGGCGAAAGCTAGCATAAGGATTAAAGTAATGATACCGAGGCCAAACTTTTTAAGCATAAAAGGGATCCCTCCTTTTATTTGAATGTTATCCCTTACAACCCTCTTTTCCTTTATTCAGAATCATTCAAACCTCGTTCACAATGATACATCAGAGCTTTCTTTTAAAGGATTTAGGTGTAGAACGACGCCATAAAAGGGTAAACTATTTATAGATTGATAAAGAAAGGGGCATGTCAGATGAAGAAATTTCTTTTACTTATATTCTGTCTCAGCTTACTTACCGCTTGTGCCAGCAACCCCAATACGAGCTCGGACGGCTCCAATACGGATATGAATGTTGAACGCATGTTCGCTCAAACCTTCGCTGCTGTCGAAGATATGAATTCATTTCATACTGAAATTGACTTCTCGCAAGACATCTCATTCCCCGTCGATGGAACGAGTCGTCAGCAAAATATTCAAACAAACACTGCGGCAGATGTTCACACACAGCCGAATAGAGCGATGTATCTCGAGCAAACCTTTCAGATTCCTGAGGTCCAAGAAGAATCAACCACAGAGACGTATATTACACCAGAAGGCTTCTTCACATATGACCCTATACAGCACACATGGCTAACGACATCAGAAGAACAAGCGATGGAGCGGTCCAACATCTATGAAGAGCAGATGTTCGCCTCTGCACAAATTGATGACATTCGTACAGTCCTTTCTCAAGAAGGATGGACAGTACAAAAAAACGATACTGATTGGGTCCTTTCTTATAACGAGCCAACTGAACAGGCAAAAAAATATATCGTGAACCATCTGAATCCAAATTTTGTCTTATCAGGCGGACACTCGGCTGGCGTTTCCTATCAACAGCTTGATTTACAAAATTTCACACTAAACATCAATATTGATCGTGATACGTTGGTTCCTTCCACAATAACAACTTCATTTGAAATGACGTCAACTGCGGAAGGAAGTGCTACAGAGCAGCTTTCACAAGCGATCAAGATCACATACTCAAACTGGAATGAAGCAAAACAAGTACAGCTCCCAGAATCTGTTCAGGAGTCAGCTCAAATGGTCAGTCTTTCCGTCATCCCATAAACCGACACGCATGGATTCAATATGTTCTCTCGTTTTGTCATCACCTAGCCTTTCAATATAACGATAAATTTGGATTAACTGACGGTCGTACATGTCATTCTCCATGTCATCATGATATTGAATATATGGAATGTGTGCCCGAACAAAATTATCAAAAGATGTCGTGCCTAACTCATTAAAAAGCTCTCGAAGGTGCTCAATTTCATCTTCTGTAGCGCTCACCTTAAACTCATACGGACTATTCGTCTGATTTGCGTTTATCTCTCGTTTCGCCACTGAAACAGTATATACCTGCTTTTCCAAATCAGTCGCCTCCTTTTCTTTTCTTATGCTCGTTTTCGACGAAACTTATTCATACTTGAAAAGAAATCTGGAGTCTATTACAATACGAAGGATGCCGCGATAGACTAGGAGGACTTTTATGCTGTTTTGGATGATTACGACGATCATCATCATTCTTATTGTACTTGTGCTAAGTGTGATTACAATTTCAACAGGTTATCAATACAAACATACCGTCGATCCAATCGTAAGCGACGACGAAAAAAAGTACCCATCCGATGTCAATTAACTGGATGGGTACTTTTATTTATATCTCTGTTTTTTGCAGTGTTTTAAGTAAATGGCGCTGGAGCTTTCCAGTTGCATTTCGGGGCAAACTTTGAACTGTATACATATATTTCGGGTGTTTATATGAGGCAAGTCTCGGTTTAAGCCAAGCGCGCAATTCTTGTGAACCGATGGATTGCTTTAGCACTAAATATGCTACAGGAACTTCACCCCATTTGTCATCTACTGCCTTCGAGACACCACAAGCTTCAACGGCTGGATGAGCTGCAAGTGTATGCTCAATTTCAGCTGGATAAACATTTTCCCCACCAGAAATAAGCATGTCACTCCGTCGGTCTAATACATATAAATACCCATCCTCATCCAGCTTTCCAATATCCCCTGTCGGAAACCAACCCTCTTCTGTTTTTGTAGAGGCGGCATTGACATAGCTGTTAAAGACAGTAGGTCCCTTAACCCATAGCTCCCCTTCCTGTCCCGTATGAAGCACTTTACCATCCGGTTGACAAATGCATACTTCATTCATCAGCATCGGTTTGCCCGCTGTTCCACGTGGAGTTTGCTCACTGATATCGACCGAAACAACCTGTGAGGCTGTTTCGGTCATACCATAACTGACCGTCAACGGCCATTTTAAGTCATACGCTTCATGAATAAGCTCCCAGGGAGTCGATCCACCACCAATCAAGACTTGGCGTAAAGAAGGAGGTGCTTCTTTCCCATCAGCGACCGCGAGCAAGTCTTCCATCATTTTATGAACAACTGAAATATGCGTCACTTCACCACACTCGATGAGTTGCCATACGCGTTCGGGCTGAAAGCGCGCATCCAAATAAATAGACAAGCCAGAAACAACACTTTTAATCAGCGACGAAAAACCGCTAACGTGGAATAAAGGAAGGCTTGTATACCAAATATCCTGCTCGGAAAAACCACTTTGCAAGGCGGCATTCACAGCACTCCAATAATGATTTCCCCACGTTAAACAAACCCCTTTTGGCTGACCTGTTGTCCCGGAAGTGAACATAATGGTCGCTGGAGCATCGCTGTCTATCATCTCATCATTATTAAGAGCAGCACAATGTGTCTTGTCTACTATATCCTCAATGGCACAAGCTGTGATTTGTAAGCACCTAGCGGCATGGAGCGCTTTCTCCTCATAGCCTTTTGTATAATATAAAATGGAGCATTCTGCTTCCTTCATTTGCCAAACGAGCTCTTCTTCCGTCAAACGCATATTTAGCGGCACAGCGACCATGCCAGTATATTGACAAGCATGGAAAAAAAACACCGCCTCTGCTTTGTTTTCAATAAAGCACGCCGCATGAGCTTGTTCGGCGTCAAATTGAGAAATATGCGCTGCCATTTTCTTTACTTCGTCGTGCATCTCTTGAAATGTCCACCGTCTGTTCTCTGTGATTAAAGCGAGCGATGCCGGTGTAAGCATCGCTCGTTTTTGTAGAAGCCGTGGTAATTTCATATCATATCCACTCCAACTTATGGAAAGCGCGGAAACTGATCAAAGTTTGGTGAGCGCTTTTCTTTGAAGGCATCTCGTCCTTCTTTTGCCTCATCGGTCGTGTAGTAGAGAAGTGTAGCGTCTCCTCCAAGCTGTTGCAGCCCTGCTAAACCATCCGTATCTGCGTTAAAGGACGCTTTTAAGAAACGAAGCGCTGTCGGAGATTTTTCCAGCATTTCATCTGCCCACTGTAACGTTTCTTTTTCAAGCTGTTCAAGTGGGACAACCGTGTTGACAAGCCCCATATCTAACGCTTCTTGTGCATTATATTGACGACATAAGTACCAGATTTCACGAGCTTTTTTATGGCCGACAATGCGCGCTAAGTAACCAGCACCATAACCAGCATCAAAGCTACCAACTTTAGGTCCTGTTTGCCCGAAGACTGCATTCTCCGCAGCAATCGTCAAGTCACAAATGATATGTAACACATGTCCGCCGCCAATTGCATACCCGGCAACCATCGCGATGACGGGCTTCGGAATGGTACGAATGAGGCGCTGAAGATCAAGAACATTTAAGCGCGGAATTTGATCATCACCGACATACCCACCGTGACCACGAACCTTCTGATCTCCACCCGAACAAAATGCCCGGTCACCTGCACCTGTAAAAATGATAACACCGATGCGCTCATCGTCACGAGCTCTCGCAAAAGCATCGATTAACTGCGTGACTGTATTTGGTGTAAAAGCATTATGAACGTGAGGTCGGTTAATTGTAATTTTCGCGACCGCACCCCGATGTTCATACAACACTTCATCGTACTCTTTTACCATTTCCCAACTCATCTGTCTGTTCCTCCTTTTGATCATTCAGTGCATTTAATACTGTCGTGGCAAACCATACAGGGGACTCAATATGAACCGCGTGCCCTGCATTTTCCGCAACCAACATCGTATTGTTTGGCACGCGTTCACAAATGTCTTGACCGATGTCTAAAAACTTCTGATCTAATGTGCCAGCAATAAATGTAAGCTGCACGGAAAGTGTAGGAAGTGCATCCCAATAACTCGGTTGTGCACCTGTCCCCATCCCCCTTAAGCTTGAAGCAAGGCCTGAAGGACTATTTTGTAAACGTTCTTGATCTAGCGTCTCTCTTACTGACATTGGGAGCGCTTTTTGTGAAGCAAATAAATCGAGCTCTCTCCAATAAGCAACGAAAGATGCCATTCCGAACGTTGTAATCCGATGAGCGAGTTGCTCATCACGCTCTCTGCGCTGGCGTCTCTCTTCTTCCGTCTTTAAGCCAGGCGATGCGTTTTCAACGATCAGCCGTTCTACTCGTTCGGACGCATGAACAGCAAAAGAAATCGCGACACGCCCACCCATTGAATAACCTAATATCGACGTTTTTTCAATGTTTAAATGGTCAAGCAGCAAACATAAATCATGAACAACCTCTTGCATTTTAAAGCGACCTTCTTCAGCTGGTGAAGGTGTCTTTCCGTGACCCGGTAAATCAACAGAAATCACCCGATGTTGTTGTGACCATAGCGGAATAAACGGCTCCCATGTTTCGATACTTGCTGTAAAACCATGAAGCAATAATAACGCCGGTGCCTCCTTAGGTCCTGCGTCGCGATAGTGATAAGGCACCCCTCTTGCCTGAAAATACATCCTTTAGTCTCTATCCCTTCTCCCATCAATACTGATGCGTATTCTTTTCCATTTTTCACGACGTTCCTCTACGCCATCCGGTTGACTCGTTTTCACAACAACGATGTGCAAGTGATCACGAGGTTCAACAGCTCGCTCAAGAGCAGCCGGTGAAGACACCACTTCATAGGATGCACCATACAGAGAAGCAGCATAGGAAAAATCTAATCCATGAGGTGTTTCAAACAGACGTGAAAATTCTTCTGCTTCAGTCATTTTCTTTTGTGGCAAAAACGAGAATATTCCCCCACCGTCATTATGAACAACAACGATGGTTACAGGCAGCTGATAAAGCTTGGCAGCAAGTAACCCATTTAAGTCATGATACATCGAAACATCCCCAAGAACGAGAAGCACTCTGCATCCCGCAGCAGCAACCCCTAAAGCTGTGGACACAACACCGTCAATCCCGTTCACCCCACGGTTCGCATAAATCGCCAAGGGCTGTGACAGCGAATGAAAAAAAGAATCACAATCACGGATTGGCATACTATTTCCAACAAACAAAGCATCATATGAAGCAATCGCATTCCGAAGCATCGGAAAAATCGCATGCTCCTGTAAGTTCTCCTCGACTTCGACACACTGAGTTTCAGCAAGAGATACGTTTTGTGCGTGTTGCCATAAACCGAGCCACTTTTCATCAGCAGGCGCAACGTCTCGATTGTGTATATTGATCATCCTGACAAACCGCTCACTCTTCGCTTGGATATGTATGTTTGCATTTAGCGTAGGATCATTGTACGCTTCTTCATCCCAAACAATATAAGCTGCTTCTTGGCTCCATTGATTGATCGCTTTTTGCAAAGCTTTTGATACAGGGTGTGCACCAACTCGTACAATAACTTCAGGCTGCAAAGCATCAACATGGGCAGACTCTCGAAGAAAATTGTCATATTGGTCGATGAAAAATACACTTCCCTCACCTTGACGAAGCTGTGACAGCGGATCAGCAAGCACAGGCCAATTAAACTGCTGAGCCATTGTGAGAATGCGCTCTGTTTGTTCATTGAATTGATCAGGTCCCCAAATGATGAGGGGCTTCTCCCTATTGAGCCATTGTATCATATCCGGCACTGCGTCTGAACATAAAGTCCATTCGGTATTCAAATATCGCACTAGTGTGCCATGGCCCGTAAAGGTACAGTCTAGATGTGGGCTTAACGGCTCTCGAAAAGGGGCATTTAGATGGACTGGGCCAGCTGGAGATTGACTCGAAATGTGTGCTGCCCGACTGGCCGCCATCGTTAAATATTTTTGTGTCGCCTCATCGCCGTCTGGTATCGGTAAGTCTACTTCCCACTTCACGTAATTCTGATACATGTTAGGCTGATGAATGGCTTGCGGCGCGCCAACGTCTCTAAGCTCATGGGGACGATCTGCTGTCACGACAATCAATGGAACCCGCCCATGCTTTGCTTCAGTGACTGCTGGAAGATAGTTTGATGCCGCGGTACCAGAAGTACATAAAAGCACCACCGGCTGCTGGGTCCGCTTCGCAAGTCCAAGCGCAAAAAAACCAGCTGAGCGCTCATCCAACAAGACCCACTCCTTCATCTGTGGATGTCTCGTAAACAATAAGGCCAATGGCGTCGACCTTGATCCGGGACTAATGACTACGTGTCCTACCCCAGACTGGTTAAGCGCTTGAACGAAAGCAGCTAAAGTGTTGGATGATGCTAAATCCATCACAACGTTGTCCCCCTTAACGCTTGAAGCATTGGTAAAAACTTCAATTCCACCTCTTCGGCTTCTTCCTCAGGATTAGAAGCTTGGACAATCCCACAGCCAGCAAAAAGAGACGCTCGGTTCTGCTCGATTACACCAGAACGAATCGCTACAGCAAACTCACCGTCGCCATTCATATCCATCCATCCGATCGGCGCAGCATACCAGCCGCGGTCTTCGGGCTCAACTTCTTTTATTTTTTGCAAAGCTAAATCTGTCGGTGTTCCACCAAGTGCTGGCGTAGGATGAAGTAAGCGTGCCATCGACAGCACCGTCTGTTCAGAATAGGAAATTCCGCGAACTGGCGTAAATAAATGCTGCACGTTCCCCGCCTTTAAAATTCTTGGACTTGTCGGCACGGTTATATTTTCCGCAATAGAGGAAATGTGCTCAGCAATATTGTGAACGACATACGCATGTTCTTCTAAGTTTTTCTCATCGCTAAGTAGCGCTTGGCCAAGCGCATGACTCTCAGCCTCAGTTTGACCCGCTCTGATCGTTCCAGCGACACACGCCGATTCCACAACGTGACCTTTTTTCTTAATCAGCTGTTCTGGTGTCGCACCTAAAAACGTTCTTTCGCCTATCGAAACAGCAAATATATAGCCACCGTCATGATTGCTTAATAGTTGCTCCAATACAAAAGCAGCTGCAAGAGGGCGGTCTGTTCGTATTTCTTTTTTGCGTGCAAGGACGACCTTTTGCAAGGGTGAAATTCCTAACTCAGGTGTTAACGAAGCAATCGCTTCTTTCCATTCGGTTAAATGGGGATTGAGAATGTCTGTAAATACGACAGCATCAAATTCCCTAGCAGATAGCTTGGCAATTTTATTTTTATAAGCTGTCATTCGATGCCAAATATCGGTGAGGTCTGTCTCTTCAGTAATTAAGCAATTAAAGGTAAACCAGCTGTGTTCCTCTTCCCTCGTAATCACTATCTCTGGAAGAATAAAACGAGCCGGTGAGAATCCTTGCCAAACAGATCCTTTAGAAGGCTCACCATGATATGACAAACCACCGAAAAGATGAGGACCGGTCAACGGTCCCCTTCGTGTATTCTTGACTGAATAAGTCATCCGTTCTTTCCATAAATCTTCAATTTCATGTAAATGGTCGTGATCTGATTCAAAAAGCTCACATGCCCCACAGGCAGCGATTGTGATACCATCCTGGCCTCGCCAGAAAAACCGGTCGTTATGTGTATATGCAGCTTCATGAAAGAAGTCGAGCAAATCAACAGCTTCTATAAGTTCCGTCCAGCTTGCCAGAATAGGGGTCTGCATTTGCTTGGCTCGTCCGCTCGCTTCAGCGAGTAGCTCCGACAAGCTTTGTTGGCTTTTGTCAATCACTGTTGTTTCCCCCTTTGTTCCTAGCATTATCCATTGGATAGCACCTTAAAGATACACCTCTCGGAAGACAAGTGTCAACAAAAGAGGCATTGTTTGCATTGACACCTTACCCCCAATTTCCTAAACTGAATTATGAACGTTTTATGTCGAGGTCACACTTGTCCAATAGGCGAATTATCTTGACAAACGTCGACATGAAGAAGGGACGGCGAATGATTTGAATCATCGAATAGCCAATAAAAAGATTACTCATCCTGGTAAGAAAAGTCATTTCCAGATTTGGTGGCATATGTTAAGGCCACATACTTTAACCGCTTCTTTTGTACCAGTTGCTTTAGGAACTGCCTTGTCATTAGAAAGCGCTACACTTCATTGGCCGTTGTTTTTGGCCATGATGATCGCGTGTATTTTAATTCAAGCTGCCACAAATATGTTTAATGAATACTTCGATTATAAGCGGGGGCTTGATAACGAATCATCAGTCGGTATTGGCGGCGGTATTGTCCGCGAAGGCATCCGTCCAAAAACAGTCGTCCGTGTCGCTTTTAGCCTTTTTGGGGTCGCTGCATTGATCGGTATATATATTTGTTTGGAAACGACTTGGTGGATTGCAGTCATCGGGGTAGTCTGTATGGCTGCAGGATACTTCTATACTGGCGGACCTCTTCCGATTGCGTACACACCTTTTGGTGAGTTAACGTCAGGATTTTTTATGGGGTTTGTCATCATTATGCTTTCGTACTATGTGCAAGCGGAAACAATTAGTTTGCATGGCATCCTGCTGTCGATTCCAGTTTCTATTTTAGTCGGTGCGATCTTACTCTCGAATAATATTCGTGATTTAGATGGTGATCAACAAAATGGCAGGAAAACATTAGCAATCTTACTCGGACGTCCTAAGGCAATTGTATTGTTAACGTGCATGTTTATTATTTCTTATGTCTGGATCATCTCGTTAGTCATTGCAGGGATGACACCGATCTGGTCATTGCTTGTTCTATTCAGTACGCCGAAAGCGTTCCAGGCTTCACGTGGTTTTGCTGGTAAAACGATGCCGATGCAAATGATGCCAGCGATGAAAGCGACCGCACAAACGAACACAGCCTTTGGTTTTTTATTATCTGTCGGTATCGTTCTCGGGCATGTTTTCGGCTCATAATCCATCATTTCTTTCAGTATAGGGATAAAAGTGTAGACAAAGTTGTTGTTCATTTGTCTACACTTCTTTTTTGTTGAGTTCCAACGAAAAAACATCATTAACGCCACGCCTCTTTTGGAAGTGTCAAACTGCGTACCGCACGTATGTTATATGAAAGGAATCCTGCACATGAATTTACTTACTCACCTTGGCATCGAGTCTTTACACGTATCAAAGGACAAAGTTATCTTACGAATGCCCGTTCTCCCTGTTGTGCACCAACCGATGGGCTTTCTCCACGGAGGTGCCTCCGTGACACTTGCAGAAACAGCAGCGAGCCTCGGCGCACTTGAACATTGCGGGGAACAGCAAATCCCTGTAGGTCTTGAAATTAATGCCAACCATTTGCGACCGATGTCATCCGGCTGGCTCGTAGCAACAGCACAACCGATTCATAGCGGCCGTTCTACAATGGTTTGGGATATTCGCCTCACTAATCAAGATACCGAGAAGTTAATTTGCATTGCTAGATGTACTATAGCAATCAAATCTGTCGAATGAGTTTGCTTCATTGTCGCATACTACGGAAAACATCATCGTTAAAGGAGCGACAACATGATTTCAGAAGACGAGTTACAAGCACTAAAACAGCAAATTAAAGAACGACTGGCGGCATTACAACATGCAGACGATACACACGAAGATCGTCTGCAAATGGGCGGTGAATTATCTTACTACGATAATCATCCCGCTGATTCCGGAACTGATTTGTTTGAAAGGGAAAAAGATCAGGCACTGCACGAGCATGAGGACCACGAGCGGCAAGAGCTCCTATTTGCGCTTGAACGAATAAATCATGGGACGTATGGCATTTGCCAAGAAACCGGCGCGCCTATTCCTTTAGAACGGCTTCAAGCACTCCCGGAAGCGCGTACTGTGGCAACCGTGACAGCCGATGAACACCTTGCCAGTGACCGTCCTGTAGAAGAGGACATCCTCTCCTCAATGCCTTCCTCCTTTTCTCAGCCCGATGACAATCGTTATGACGGCGAAGATGCATGGCAGGAAGTCGCAACCTACGGAAGCTCTGATTCTCCCTCTGATATTCAAGATCCGGCGATTCAAAACTATGTCGATATAAACGAAGCAAATGAAGAAAGGGTTGGCGCGGTTGAGCGCCACGATTCCTTCATGGCAAGTCGCGATTTGGATGGAGCGGGTCACATAAATGTACAATCTAAGAGCCACGAAGCATACGAAGATGCGTTAGACGATGAAGCACAGACTGGTGAAGACTTCCTGAGCTAAAAAAATATTTGAAAACACGGCCCTGCGAATATTTTGCCGTGTTTTTCTATTTCGACCGCGTACTGTTACATCCCAGCTTGATGAGTCAAAATGGATAGTGCTAACAAAATAAATAAGTGTAGACTCAGTCATATTCCACTTTGTCTACACTTACCTCCTTTTATTGTTATGATTAATCTTTTACCGTTCTGCAGGAATATTTTTCGTTCGTCAGCGCGCTCCAGAAAAGTACCTTTCCTTTGTCAATCGTATTCCTACCTAAAAACACTGCCGGCCTCTCAAGTGCTCAACCATTCATCCATCATGTCATGGGTTAATGGCCCGCGATGCAAATCGGATATCTTTCCCTCTTCGTCTATTTTATAAGTAACCGGTAAATAAAACGCGAGATAATCTTCGACCGACGTGGCATCCCGATCAAGTAAGATGGGAAAAGTAAAGCCATTGGCTTCGACAAAGGTTTCCACGTCTTTTACGCTCCGTTCGGTATTTGTCGCGTTCACAGCTAATATCTCGACACGTTGTCCGTCAGATTCGTAATAAGACTGAAAAACAGGCATCTCTTCTTTACAAGGCTCACACCAAGAAGCCCAAAAATTAACCAAGACCTCCTGCCCACGGTAATCTGAAAGCTTTACTTCCTTGCCGCTTAAGTCATTCAGCTTAAAATCAGGCGCTTGATCACCAATCTCTAATCCAGACGACGCCTGCTGCATCTCTGCATCTGGCCCCGTCAGCCAGACCGGTTCACTTTCAGCCTTACTCGCTTCTTGTTGCTGTACAAAGAAATCAACGCCTAGCCAAGTCACTAAGCCCAACAAAAATAAAGTAACGAGCAGTCGCCGCCACGATATTTTAGACATCATAAACCACCTCAATGCTTTTTTCGTAACCTGTCATTATTGTACGACAAACTGCATACGGTTCATACCATTGTTAGTCGACCAAAAGTTGGCGAACTGTCTCCTTTCACAGTTTGTTCACTTCTAGATGGTCTATACATTAGCAAATTCTCAACCGCTCAAAGAGGATTATGCCAAAAATAAAAGCAAAGCCAATCATCGTATTGCCCCAAATGAACTTTTAAACAATAGACTTACGCTGAATAGGTCACGAGAACCACCGTTATTTTTAATGAGCGTTGACTTTACCAACACTTCAAAAATGCCTAAGCTAGCACGTGCAGTATCCTCTCACGCCCTTATCTTTTTTAAGCTATTTTATTTAAAAAGGATGTAGACAAAGTCAATGCGACTTCGTCTACATCCTTGATAAGCGTACCAAAAAGATTTACGAGTCTCTCTTGCGTCTCATTCGTTGATTGACTAGGAACGTGCTCCTTCTTAGTAAAGTCACACACCTTCAATTCTTTCATCACTCTTTCAAATCGTCGGCTCTTGCTGCTCTCACCCATTTCACTGTTGATAAGACGATGACTTTAATCACAGCATAAACAGGCACCGCGATGAGAATACCGATGAATCCAAATACCGAACCTGTTGCTAAGATGACTAAGATGACCGTCACCGGATGGACATTTAAACGATTACCCATAATTTGTGGAGACACGAGATTCCCCTCTGCTTGCTGCACAATAACAAATACGATGAGCACCTTCACTAGCATAAACGTCCCTTCTGGTATTGCAATAACAATCGCAGGCAATATGCCTAGAAAAGGACCTAAAAACGGGATAAACGACGTGACGAGTGCGAACAGCGCCAGCACCGCGGCAAATGGCAATCCAATAATAAGATAGCCAATGAACATGAATAAGCCAATGACACAGGCAACGAGCATTTGTCCTAATACATACGCTGCGATCGTTTGATCCATTTCTTTCAAAGTTTCTTTCACGTGTGTTTGAAATGAAGCCGGCGACCACTTAAGCATAGAAGGTAACAATTGACCATCATCTTTAAGCAAATAAAATAAGATAAACGGAATAACGACAGTTACTGTCACTGCATTAGTCACTGCTCCGGCAATGCCAATCACGTTGTTTCCAATTGTCCCAACTGAACTTTTCAAGAAATCCAATGTGTTGTCACGCATTTCCTGAACGATATCACTCTCAAAATCAATCATCTGAAGGATGTCATTGACTTGCCGCGATCCAGCATCCAAAATGACCGGCCATTGCTTCACCAATTCTTGAAATTGGTTGATTAAAAATTCGCCCACAGCTGCTCCAATTAAAAATAACCCGCCTAAAAGGGCAACAAAAACGATAAGAATGGCGGCAGTTTGCCAAATATACTTCGACAAGAAGCGAACAACTGGTCTTAACAGATAATATAGAATGCCAGCTAGAATAATCGGTATCAGCATTGTCATTAAAAAAGTTTGCAATGGCTGAATAAAAAATTGCACATGCCCATAAAACCAAATAATGACTAATGCAAGAGTCGCGACGACCATATACTTAAACCACGATTTTTGATACCATTCCACTATTTTCACACCATCTTCCTATAAGCTGAATTGAATATTTGATGTTTTATTTTCATTCTAGCATACATGTAGCCAAAACATACCACCGCCTTTTCAGACGTGAAATTTTGACGGAGCTATGGTACTATAAAAATATTATAAATATTTAACGGCTTGTGAAACTATACACGCATGTCGTCATGAGCATGAAAGAACCACTTCGCTTGGAATCTTGTTTTAAATAACGACTTTTATAGAAAGGTGATTTTATGACGACTCGCTCTAATGCAACTAGTCAAGATAACAGTGCACCCCTCCGCCGGGATGTCAAGATGTTAGGAAAGACTTTAGGAGATGTCCTGTTATTGCAAGGAGGACAAAACCTCTTAAACACAGTAGAAAAAATTCGTGAGCAGACAAAAGAGCTGCGCAATAACGCAGACATGAAGCCAGATGTACATAGCTTAAAAGATGACATTAGGAAGCTTGAGCCCCCGCAACGAACACACGTGATTCGTGCCTTTACGATTTACTTCCACCTCGTGAATATTGCTGAACAAACCCACCGAATTCGGCGTCGAAAGGAATACCAAAAACAGGAAGATAACGTAATGCAGCCGGGATCACTCGAAAATACAGTTGTCCGGTTGAAAGAAAATAATATGAGTAACACTGTCATTTCCGATGTGTTACAAAACTTGAGTCTCGAGCTTATTATTACCGCTCACCCAACGGAAGCGACGCGGCGTACAGTATTACAAATTCACCGTCGCATTGCTGACATACTAATTAAACGAAATGAGCCAAGCTTAACAAGCCGTGAGATTCAGGAGCTTGATGAAGATTTATTTAATGAAGTTATGACCCTCTGGCAAACGGACGAGCTACGCCACCGTAAGCCTACTGTCATGGATGAAGTAGCAAATGGCCTTTACTATTTCGATGAAACACTTTTTGACATTCTTCCATTGATTCACCAAGAGCTCGAGGACTGCCTCAATAAGCATTATCCTGACCAAACGTGGACCGTCCCTAACTTTTTAACCTTCGGATCTTGGATTGGAGGAGACCGAGACGGCAACCCGAATGTGACGCCTCAGATCACATGGCAAACACTTGAAAAACATAGAGAACTAGCTATTGGAAAATATATCGATGCAATTCAAGGCCTGCACCGTCACTTCAGTCACTCTTCTAAGTATGTGTGTATCAGTCAAGAGCTCATTGATTCAGTAAACGATGAGATGCACCTTCTGAATGCAGATGAAAAATGGGTCGTTGAATATGAAGTGTACCGTAATAAACTAGCTATTATTTTGAAGAAACTGCGGGAAACAGGCTATAGCAGTATTGGCTATGACAATGCAGATGCGTTTCTCGAAGATCTGCAGCTCATACGCCGCAGCTTTGAAAAACATCAAATGCGAGCACACGAATCGAACAAGCTGCGCCTTCTTATTCAACAAGTGGAAATATTTGGATTTCATTTAGCCTCTTTGGACATTCGGAACCACAGCGGTGAGCATGAGGCGGCCTTGAACGAAATCTTTAAGCATGCACAATTGACAGATCGATACTCTGAGTTATCTGAAGATGAGAAACTTAAGCTTTTGACAGCTGTCATCCATGACCCGCGTCCGCTCATCTCGTTTAAAGAGGACTTATCAAAGGAAACACAGAAAGTAGTCGGTGTTTTCGATATGATTCGTGCCGCCCATAAAGAATTTGGTCACCGTTCAATTGTAACGTATTTGATTAGTATGACATGTGCAGCGAGTGACTTACTCGAAGTCATGGTACTGGCGAAGGAAGCTGGTATTTTCCGAAAGCATCCAGATGGCAAAATCGAAAGTCATTTAACGATTGCGCCTTTACTAGAAACAATTGATGACCTGATTGCCGGTCCAAGCATTATGAAAACCGTATTTGATTTGGACTTTTATCGTCAACACTTAAAATGCCGTAAAGATACTCAAGAAATTATGCTCGGCTATTCAGACGGCAGCAAGGATGGCGGTACACTTACAGCGAATTGGAAGCTCTATAAAGCTCAACAGGAAATTCACGACTTGGCTAAAAACTACGGCATTGGCTTGAAGTTCTTCCATGGACGCGGTGGCTCTCTCGGACGAGGAGGCGGACCATTAAACCGAAGCATTTTGTCTCAGCCGGCAGAAACGCTCGGTGACGGTGTGAAAATTACTGAACAGGGCGAAGTTCTCTCATCACGTTATCTATTATTTGACATTGCCCACCGTAGCTTAGAACAAGCTGCTTCTGCACTTTTAGCCGCATCTGCTCACATTTCGTCCGAATCAGAAGATCAGCATAATCGTAAACCTGAATGGGAACAAGCCATGGATGAGATGTCTGAAGTATCCTTAAAAACGTACCAATCTCTCGTCTTTGGTGACGAAGACTTTCTTGAATATTTTAGCCAATCTACGCCGTTGCCAGAGATAAGTGAGCTAAATATTGGTTCGCGTCCTTCACGAAGAAAAAACAGTAATCGATTTGAAGACCTTCGTGCAATTCCATGGGTGTTTGCCTGGACACAAAGCAGACAATTACTACCAGCCTGGTTCGCGGCCGGCTCCGGTTTAAGATCGTACATTGATCAAGGACATTTAGATTTACTTCAAGAGATGTACAGACATTGGCCTTTCTTTAGATCAACGATTGAAAACTTACAAATGGCGCTAAAAAAGGCAGATGTCATGGCGGCAACAGAATATACGAGCCTCGTTGAAAATAAAGAAATGGCGGAGCGTATATTTAAGATCATCAGTGACGAATATGAATTAACGCGTTCAGTGCTACTTCAAATTACTGGACAGGAAGCGTTATTAGATAACAGCCCTAATATTAAGTCGTCGATCATTCTTCGTAACCCATATGTAGACCCACTAAACTTCTTACAAGTTGAACTGATCGCCCAACTTCGATCCAATGAAGGAGAAAACGAAGAGCTTCTTCGCGAAGTACTTCTTACGATCAATGGTCTAGCTGCAGGATTACGTAATACAGGTTGATCTTAATAACCGTCATATTTCTTAGTAGCCATGCGATCTCAGGCATGGCTACGCTTTTTATCGACCTCCACTTACCTTAGCTTTTTGCCCTCCTCAGTACGTACCGATGGTAACATTTAATGACGGAAGGTCGAGCTACCACCTAAGCACTGGCTAGTCATATAAAAAATCCTAGTGGTCACCACTAGGATTTTTGTATGTTTATTATTCAGTTGTGTCGGTATCCGTACCTTCACCTTCCGTATCTGTACCTGTTTCTTCTTCAGCAGGACCTTCATCTGCTGGAGTATCGCCACCTGCTCCGCCGCAACCTGTAATTAGTACTAGCGCTAGTGCTGATGATGCCATTGACATTAACCATTTTTTTCGACTCAAAACGTTCATCCTCCTTTAATCCATCCATAAAAAAGTCGGGTGCTTGTTTCGGTCCCGCTTATTACATACATACCCAGGAAGAGGAAGAAAATATCATTCATTTGTGTTACAGTTTTATTTCAATTAAATGACAGAGAGATCCCTTTACTTTTAAGTTTTCTGCTAGCTACTTCACAGTCACAGATGTTACACGCGTTTTTCTTGAAGAAGATCGTAACCACTTGTTTTTAATTTCTTCACCAGGGATAGGTCGGCTGTACAAATATCCTTGTCCGACATCACAATTTTGTTTTTTGAGAAAGAGTTCCTGATCCTCTAATTCGATTCCTTCAGCAACAACACGAATGCCTAGAGAATGAGCAATGTCTATGACTGCAGAAACAATCGTCGCATTGCTTCCATCAAGGAGCATATCTTTTAAAAATGACTGATCAATTTTTAACTCATTAACTGGCAGCCTTTTCAAATAGGATAGTGAAGAGTACCCTGTTCCAAAATCATCTAAAGCAAATTGAATGCCTAATTCCTTACATTCATTTAGACGTTGGATCATCCGCTCCTGGTCTTTAATAAACACGCTCTCTGTCAGCTCAAAACGTAAATACGCTGCTTCAATGCCTGTCGAAGAAATGATATGCTTTACTTTCTCAACAAAATGTGGATCCTCCAATTGCAATGCTGAGATATTAATTGACACCGGATAGGTTAAGCGCGTTTCCTCAGCCCAACATTGAATTTGTTCGCAAACCATTTGAATGACCCAAGCACCAAGCTCAACAATTTGCCCCGTTTCTTCGGCAAGTGGGATAAACTCAGCTGGAGATACAAGCCCTTCACCTTTCTTGTTCCACCTCAATAATGCTTCCATTCCGACAAGCTTTCCCGTGGCTAAAGATAGTTGCGGTTGATAGAGAAGGAAAAATTCATTGTCTGCCATTCCTTGCTTAATTCGATCAGATAATTGATTCACTGACGAATGAACGTCGACGACACTTTTTGAGTAATACCGAAAACGGTGTTCTTCTTTTTTGGCAATATACATCGCTTTATCTGCTTTTTCGATTAATTCATCTGCCTGAAGCCCGTCTTCCGGATACACAGATATACCGATGTTCGGCTTAATATGCTGCAAGCCCTCATCTAACAAAAAAGGTTTAGCCAGCGCATCATGGATGCTTTTTGCCGTAGCCGTTACTTCAGAGAGATCATGACAGTTCTCTAAAATTAACGTAAACTCGTCGCCACCCCAGCGGCCAACAGTAGCGTGATCACCAAGCAATTTCTCCAATCGCTCACCGACCATTCGAAGCAGCTTGTCTCCAACAGTGTGCCCATATTCATCATTGACCTTTTTAAAACAGTCTAAGTCGATAAAGATCAGCGCCACTTTTTTGTTGTATTCTCTGGCTGTATGTATCGCCATCTCTAAACGTTCTTCAAAAGAGCGACGATTCGGAAGCTGTGTTACTACATCAACATGCGCAAGCTTATATAAATAATCCTCTTTGTTTTTTTGTGTCGTGCAATCTGAAAACGCTGCTACGTAATAAGCGATTTCCCCTTCTTCATTTAAGACACCTGTTGCAGAAACCCGATTCGCATACAATCCCCCGTCTTTTCGTCTACTCCATACTTCACCTTTCCATTCACCTTTTTCCTTAAGTATACTCTGCACTTTTTTAAAAAAGTCGATGCCATTCTTTTCGGTATACATAAAATTTAAGCCTTTTCCTAAGACGTCAGATTGATCATACCCTGTAATTTTTGTAAATGCCGGATTCACGTGATGAACTTTATGCTCTTTATCAATAATGATGATCCCTTCAAGCATATTTTCAAACACTTTTACGGCCAGCTCCAGTAACTGCTCTTTCCTTCGTACTTCTGTAACATCCGAGCACATTAGAAGAAAGAATATTGGCTCGTCTCTTTTTTTATAGATGGTTCTAATATTAAGTCCTTCATGATATCTCGTTTGGTCCTTCTTAAAGCTAACGTGCTCACCATTCCAATTCCCTTTTTCCCATAACTCTTTCCAAATCGGGTCATCAGAATCGGCTTGCAGTATGTTGTGCATTTGTCCAATCAATTCATCTTCTTTATAACCTGAAAGCTTTTCATATTGATGATTAACCGCGAGGATGCGCCCTTCCAACGTCGTAATCACCATACCTTGATTGGTTTTCTGAAATAAGACACTATCTAATATTTCTTGAAGCACGACCAAATCTTGATTCATCATTTTGCGCACCTCATTTTCTAATATGCATTACCTTTAGTATATATGAAATAGCTTTAAGCATAAAGTCACGCTTTTTCTTTTTTCTAAAACAAATGTCATGTTTTAGTCCTATAAAAAAAAGATTCAGCCGTTGATATTGTAAAGGCAACGGTCCTTTTCAAAATATCGAAATAAAACAATGAAGACATTAGGTGCCGAAATTAATAAAATCTACATTAAAAAAAATCTCCTAACAAGACAACGCTGTCTCGTTAGGAGATTTGCTATGAATAATACATATTATCCTTTGAATAATTGTACAAACATTTTGCCGTAAGGTCCGCCATCAACAATACCGATACCTACATTTGTATATTCGCTTTTCAGGATGTTTTCACGATGCCCTTGCGAATTCATCAACGCTGTATGCGCTTTTTCAACAGTTTGATTTCCTGCTAAATTCTCGCCAGCAGTCCGATACGTAACCCCAAATTGCTTCATCATATCAAAAGGGGAGCCGTAAGTTGGTGACTGGTGAGCAAAATAGTTATTATCAATCATATCTTGAGCTTTAACACGGGCTACCTTTGTCAATTCTGCATCAGCTTTTAATGGCTGAAGCCCTTGAGCTTGACGCGCTTCGTTGACGAGAGACAGCATTTGCTGTTCTTCAGCAGTAAGCTCTGCATTGACTGTTTCACCTTGATCTTCAGAAGGGTTTGTATTTCCATTCCCTTGAGGAGGTGTAACAGGATCTGGTTTTTGTGTAACTTGCTCAGATTCTTCTTTTCCTTCTTTATCAGCTTCAGGCTTATTTTCAACTTCAGATTCTTCTGGTTTTTCTGTATCTTTTTCTGGTTGCTTAGGTTTTTCTGGCTTATTTGTTTCTTTTTCTGGCTCAGGTTCTGGTTTCTTTTTTTGCTCTTTTAACTCTGCCAAAATTTCCTTGATGGTTTTTCCTTCCAAATCGGCAAGTTTCAGATCATGATTTTCCAAAATTGATTCAATCTTTTCTCGATCGAGTGATTTTGGAACGTCAACATTCTGATGCTCTCCTGTGGCTTGTCCTCCTGCAAAGACTGATGTACAAAGAACCGACCCAATAATAATTCCTTTCATCATCGTCCACCTCCATTTGTTTTCACTATTTATTTCGGCATTTGGAGGGGAAATGTTGACGTTTTTATGCACGGTAATAGTTACCATCACCGTGGTAATTAATGGTTTTAAAATAAAATCTGTATACTACGTACATCGACGTGCGTGATAAATACAGCTTCAGTCTTAGGCAGAAAGAATCTTTGCATTACACACACATCCACTTTTTTATATATGCTTATACCCCCAAAACGTAAAAAAACCGCTACCAAATTTGGTAAGCGGACAATGGATTTTTTTGACAATAGTAAATACAGCCAGGGATAAATCATTCTATCCTCTGGCTTTAAAAAGCAAAGAGCCAATAAAGGCGAAAATGATCGCGGAAGATATACCTGCCGAAGTGACCTCAAACATCCCAGAAACGACGCCGATCAAGCCGTTTTGGGCAGCTTCTTCCATCGCTCCTTTGACGAGAGAATTACCAAAACTAACAATAGGAACGGTCGCACCTGCACCTGCAAAGTCGATGAGGCGGTCGTACAGACCGAAAGCAGATAACACGGCTCCAACGACGACAAGTAAACTAAGTGTATGTGCTGGTGTTAGTCCTCCTATATCCATTAACAATTGGCCGACGACACAGATCAGTCCTCCTATGAGAAAGGCCCAGAAAAATGCTTCCATCACACTGTGCCTCCTTCCTGTTCAATGACAACCGCATGGGCTATGCACGGGATTGACTCATTTTGTTGGTAAGATAAAGGCGATAACAACGCACCTGTTGCTACGCAAAGCATCCGTTTAATATGCCCCTCTTTCATCTGCTGTAAAAAGTGACCATACATACCCACTGCCGAACAAGCACAGCCACTTCCTCCAGATTGTACCCCTTGGTTTTCTCTGTACATGAGCACACCGCAATCTTGAAAGGCATCATCGGGAATATCAAGGCCGCGATCTCGTAGCATTTCTAAAGAAAGACTATGACCTAACTTACCGAGATCACCAGTAATGATGACATCATAATCGGCTGGCGTACGGCCAGTATCTTCTAAGTGGCGCAAGATCGTATCAACCGCGGCGGGCGCCATTGCTCCTCCCATGTTAAAAGGATCTGTTAACCCCATATCAACAACACGACCAAACGTGGCCGCGGTGACCTTTGGCCCGGTTTCATTTGCTTTTAGTATAGCTGCTCCTGCTCCTGTCACCGTCCATTGCGCCGTTGGTGGCTTCTGACTCCCATACTCAGTCGGATAACGGAACTGTTTTTCCATTGCACCATTGTGGCTTACTGTTCCAGTGAGTACACAATCTGCATGGCCCCCATCAACGATCAAGGCTGCAAGTCCGAGTCCTTCCATGGATGTTGAACATGCACCAAATACACCTAAATATGGTGCATCGACTGCTGCTGAAGCGAAGCTGCTAGACGTAATCTGATTAAGCAAATCCCCACTAATCACGAATTGGATGTCTTCCTTCACGATATTTCCTTTTTCTAAAGCGATATTAAACGCAGATTCAAGTAACTTTTTTTGCGCTTTTTCAAATGAAGCCTGCCCGACATAAAAGTCATCATACACCTTATCGAAGCTGTGTGATAGGTTTCCTTTTCCTTCAAAAGGACCGCCTGTCACACCTGTTGAAACGATCGTAGGAGCAGTAGGAAATGTCACTGTAAATTGACCCTTTCTCATCCAACCACTCCTAGCTGAATCAATATCGTCTTAATGATGGCGATGACGAACGCTGAAAATGTCCCAAAAACAATGACTGAGCCAGCCAGTTTAAACATATTACCGCCCACACCAAGGACATACCCTTCTGTTCGATGCTCGATCGCTGCAGAGATCATTGCATTGCCGAAACCTGTGACGGGGACAGCCGTCCCTGCTCCAGCATGCTGAGCTATTTTGTCATAAACCCCAAAACCGGTAAGCAGCATAGAAATAAAGATCAAGACCGCCACTGTAGGGTTTCCTACCGTTTGTTCTGTAAAATTAAAGTAGGTGATAAAAAATAAGCTAATGCCTTGACCAATGAGACAGATGGTGCCACCAAATAAAAAGGCTCGTATACAATTCGCCACGACTGGACGCTTAAATTCACGCTCTTTCGCAAAATCTTGATATGCTTTTTGCTGCGGTAAAGTTGAATCCTTTGCCAAGTTAAGACCTCCCTTTCTCTGTTAAGTTGTTTCGTAGCTGAGCATAATTAATTTTTTGATCCGATCATTCATCTCTTTTTTCGATAAGTCTTTTTCAGCAAGCTCTTTCTTCAACTTTTTCACTTCGTTCAGAAGCTTTTGATCACTGGACAAAGTCACTTCATGTATTGGTGGAGGATCCATATGTGACAGTTGGCTTTTTAGCTTTTTATCGATTTCTTCCATCCGAAAGCGATTGGCTTGCTTCACTGCATAGGCAAGAAGCATTTCCTTATCCCCATTTACTGCCTCTGCTTCTTGAATCTCCGGGTTACGCTTAATGATTTCTTCATATTCATGTGAGCGGCTTTGATCGATCGCCGTCGAGTTATTCGATAAATGAAGCAACTGTTCGCTCTCTTGAGCAGATTGTTGATTTTGACAAGCACTGACGATCATAATCATACTGCTAATAAGCAACAACCGAACAAATGTAGATTTCACTTTTAAAACCTCCTTTTTAGCAGGTGCATTCTTTACCTTAGGTTGTCTCGTGACCTTGAGGCTATGTCTGACATTTTTTTCAAACGAGAATGAACGCAAAAACTGCACAGCAAATGCTATGCAGTCAGCGTATAGACAAAGCTAAGTGTAAACTGTGTCTAACGATATTTAAACGTATGTGTTATCTCCATGTACCGATTGTTAGACCGGTAAAGCCTTTGTATGAATGCTGATGATTGGCTTTTTTGAAGAAATCGTACGCTACACTTACATCTTCATTGGTACCATTTTTTTCAACGACACCTTTTACTTCATGCACATGCCCTCCATTTGGCAATGGGATCGGCGGACCGGTTTGCCCATTAAAAATGTGTTCATGTCCTTTAGTAAAACTTGTTACGCCTTTAAACGTATGAATGTGCTCGTCTTCGTTGCTGCCATTTACAGCAAAAAGGTACGCTTTAAGGTCATGACAATGACCTTCGTTCGTGGACGATTTTATTAAAAATGAATGCGTATGTGCAACGCCCTTTCTGATTGATGATCACCAGCCTTCATATGTATTTGAAAACGCTGCTGCATTTTCCACCATCGTATAATATCGGCCATTGATTTTTTCTACTTCAATCGGTAAGTCTAAAGCTTTAGTCAACATCTCGGATGTCATCAGCTCTGCCGTTGCACCTTTCTCCATGACCATCCCATTTCGTAAGAGCAATGTTTTGTTAAACAACGGTAAGACCTCTTCTGTATGATGAGTGACGTAAATGATAGTGATCTCGCGCGCTCTAGCCATGTCTTCTATCGACTGAAGAAGCCCTTCACGTGAAGGAAGATCTAAACCTGTGCAAGGTTCGTCAAGGATGAGTAATTCGGGATCTGCCATTAAGGCTCGAGCTAATAAGATCCGTTGCTTTTCACCTTGGGATAGTGTGACGTACGGATGATCAGCAAACGATTCCATTTTAAGCGTACGTAAGATCTCTTTTGCCTTTGCCCGGTCTTCTTCATATATCTCTTCATAAATCCCGATCGAGGCAAATTTCCCGCTAATTACTGTATTTAAAACGCTGTCATGCTTCCGTAGTCGTTCTTGTAGAGCGGTGCTCACCCAGCCAACCCGTTTCCGAATTTCCCAAAGCGGATATGATCCAAACGTTTCCCCAAAAACATCAATATGCCCCGATGAAGGAAACATATTCCCGCTAATGATGTTTAGTAACGCTGTTTTCCCCGATCCATTTTTCCCAAATACGACCCATTTCTCTCCTTTTTCAACCGACCAATTGATGTTTTGTAAAATTGGACGCCCTTCGCGTTTCCAATGTACATCCTCTAAGTGAAAAATAGCCATGTCGCCAACCCCTTTATGTATTTCTTGTCGTTTCTTCTGTATTCTTCAGCATGAAGAGAATCCCCTTTTTCTTAAACAATATATAAAGATTAATTTATTTTGATTGCAATCTTTCCTTATCCTCCTTATACTTTTTTTATCTTGACCACAAATAGCTGAAAGACAATTTTTAACATATAGTAAGGAAAGAGAGGTGAGCCTCGCTTGTGCAATGATGAGGCCAAACCGGCTCTTATCATACACAGTGAAGGATTATGGAACACGGACCTTCTGTTACATCATTAGTCGTCGTACTGCTTGCTGCATTTTTAACTCCCATTTTATTGAAAAAATTTCGCTTAACAATTATTCCAGTTGTCGTCGCAGAAATTCTTGTTGGTCTCATCCTAGGCCCAAGTGTTTTTGACCTTGTCCAAGAAGATCAATGGCTTGAAACTTTATCCACGCTCGGATTTATTTTTCTCATGTTTCTAAGTGGACTGGAGATTGACTTCTCGGTATTTCTCAACAAGAAGAAACAAAAACGACTCTCGGATGGACAAAATGAACCGAATACGTTTCGTGTAGCTTCAATCATTTTTATTGGCATCTTCCTCATTTCCTATCTGCTTTCGTTACTTCTCGTGTGGGCAGGATTTACGGACAATGCCTTTTTCATGACGTTGGTCATTTCAACGATTTCACTTGGCGTTGTCGTGCCAACGTTAAAAGAAACAGGCATTATGAAACAAAGCATCGGGCAAATTATTTTACTTGTCGCTGTCATTGCTGATCTTGTGACGATGATTCTACTTGCTGTATTTGTGTCATTTTACCAAGAAGGTGGAAACATCTGGCTACTCTTAATTCTTTTTGTCGCTGGAATCCTTCTCTACTTCATTGGTAAGTTTTTCAAAAGCCGTACTTTTTTCGAAACAATGTCTACGGGGACCATCCAAATTGGCACACGAGCGATTTTTACATTAATTATCTTGCTCGTCGGCCTTTCTGAAAGTGTCGGTGCAGAAAACATTCTTGGTGCATTTTTAGCAGGGGTTCTCGTCTCACTATTATCACCGAACCGAGAATTGGTCAGTCAATTAGATTCTTTTGGGTACGGGTTTTTAATTCCCATTTTCTTCGTCATGGTTGGGGTCGATCTGAATTTAATTGAGCTGTTTTCTGATCCAATGGTATTTATCTTAATTCCTTTATTATTACTCGCTCTCTTAATATCAAAAGTCGTACCTGTTCTTGTGTTAAAGCGCTGGTATGACATGAAGACAGTCCTTGGATCAGGCTATCTGCTGACCTCTACGCTGTCGCTCGTTATTGCGGCTTCAACAATTGGTCAAGATATTGGTGTCATTTCAACACAAACAGGTTCATCATTGATTTTACTTGCCGTTGTCGCATGTATCATTTCGCCGATTTTGTTTAAAAAGGTTTTCCCAGAGCAACCTTCTGTAATCGAGAAACAGAAAGTCATGGTATTTGGAGCAAATCAGCTCACCCTTCCATTGTCGTCTGACCTTGACGGGGAGCAATACGATGTCAGCCTTTACCATACTGAGCAAAATAAACAAAGAGAAGAGATTGAAAAGGTACGTAGCTCACATTTTACCGTCCACTATATTAGAGATTATGAGCTCGATACCCTGCAAGCACTTGATATTCATGAGAGCGACATCGTTGTAGCCGCCACTGGCAACGATGAGGTAAACAGCTTTATTGCTAAAAAAGCGTTAGAGGGTCAAGTAGAGCATGTTGTCGCCCGTGTTGAAAACCCATCAAAAGGAGAAAATTTAGTTGAGCAAGGCGTTCACACGTTCTCATCCTTTTTCTCTACACAATCGATGTTACGGGCACTTATTGTCACACCTTCTGTCGCTAGCATATTCTCAACATCAGAAGAAGGTTTTAACGAAATTGAGCTTGAAAACCATGAATTTGATGGTGTGGAGCTGCGAAAATTTCCTTTCTTTGGGGATGCGATCGTCGTTCGTATTTTTCGGGGAGGCGAATCCATCGTCCCTCACGGTGACACAACACTCAAGACTGGAGACCGGTTAATTGTTACCGGCTCGCAAGACAGTGTTTCCGAACTGAGAGAGGTTTTAAGCTAAATACATTCAGGGTAAGTTCGGAGTGTAGACAAAGTCCAGAATGACTTCGTCTACACTCTTTTTTAGTTGATAAATAATCATTTGCAAAGCGGACTTGTACATAAAATCCCTGTAAAAGATCAAAAATGACAGCCTCGATGGTTGCCAAAAAGTTGAAGCAGCTTTATTTACGATGGCAACAGGCTGCTCCATCGTATAAACTGTATTATGAAATTCGTATGAAGGCAGGTCATCTACATTGAAAAACAAAAAGAAGGTATCCCTTTTCGTGCTTCTGCTTTTTGTTATTGCTTTAGGCAGTCTTGCCCTCAGAATTACTTTAACCTCTCCAACTGCACTTCAGGCTAAACAAGCACCAGAAAAATACGAGTTAAATGCCTATTTCGCTGTACCGACACCTTCTTTTTTCCAAAAAGAGCTAGAGATTGTGGCCATTGGTGATTCGCTTACGAAAGGTGTTGGTGATCATCTGAAACGTGGAGGTTATTTATATTATGTTGAACAGGCTTTGCGGAATGAGGAGATTTATAGCGACATCAACGTGATCAATCTAGGTGTTACTGGCTTACGATCCGATGAACTCCTCGTTCGATTAGACGAAGAGCCTTATACAGATGAGCTTCCTAAAGCAGATCATATTTATATCACCATTGGCGGCAACGATCTCGTCCGTATTTTTTCTGACAACCTGACGTCGTTAACTTTAGCCCCTTTCTTACTAGAAAAAGATACTTTTGGCGAACGAATTCAAGAGATTGTAGAAAAAACGAGAGCACTCAATCCAGAGGCACACATTTTTTTAATCGGTTTATACAACCCTTTCTCAAAATCATTTAGCGACATTGAAGAAATGAATACAATTGTTTCCAAATGGGACGAAGAAAACCAATTCGTCGCACAACAGTTTCAAAACGTTACTTTTATACCGATACGTGATCTGTTTTTAGATTCGGAAGACAATCTGCTCTCCGCCGATTATTTTCATCCAAATACACTCGGATATAAAAAAATGGCCAGCCGCATTTATGATTACATTCAACAAGAGCTTAGTGCCAATCATATCGATCGATTACCTACAGGAGGGCTTGACACCGATGGACAACATGCCAACTAAAGCGTCTCGAAAAAAACCACCCTGGAAAAGATTATTTATCGTCTTATGCACACTAAATGCCGGTGTGATTGTTTTCTGCCTTTGGCTTTTTTTCGGACCAATTACAGCACCTCAAGAAAGGGAGCCATCTCCTGTTGTACAACGTGAGTTTTACCCCTTTACAATTGAAGCGTCCAAAGCAGATTTAAATGAAGTTATAGATACGTTTTTAGAAGAACAAACACGTGAAGCTGTCATTCCATATACAATACGTTTAGAGGAGAATGACGTTCGCTTATATGGCACTTTTAAAGCATTTGGCCGCGACGTCGACCTGCTGTTGGCTTTTACACCTCGTGTTTTACCGAATGGAGATCTCGAGCTACATCAATCCGTTTTACAAGTTGGGGACTTATCCATCTCTGTGAAAATGGTGCTGGAGTACATCGACAGACATTATGCTCTTCCTTCATGGGTCAATGTGCGCCCGGATAGCCGCGTCGTTTCGATTAATCTAACCGAATTCACCTCAACCGGAGGCGTTTCTTTTCAAGTGGAAGACTTTAATCTCCCTGATAATCAAATTAAAATCCAAATACAAGTTCCCCAGGATCTTATCCAGAAACAACCCGACGTAAGTGTTAAACCATAACCTAAAACGTAGTGACGGCTTCATTCAATTGCCGTCACTTTTTTGGGAAAGAAAGCAGCAATAGACTGCTATGCACACCTTTTAGCTTCATGAATAAGATATCAGTGTTAAAGCTTAAAGACCACTTACGAGATTAATCACATGATTGTGAATTCATTAAACAGGAGGAGCATCTATGGGACAAAATCCATTTTTTGATTCCGTCGAGAAAAAAACTGGCGTGAACATGAATGACGTGCTTAAATTAGCTGATCAATTACAAAATGCCAATTTTAAAGACGAAAAAACCGTCCGCCAAGTCATTCGTCAAGTATCTCAAATTGCAAATAAACCAGTAAGCAAGCAAAAAGAAGATAAACTCGTACAGTCCATCTTAAAAAACAACGTACCGACCGATTTTTCTTCATTGTCTAAAATGATGGATAAAAAATAGTTGCCGTGACATTTAACGTAAAGCATTGAAAGGAGAGGCGCTTATGTTTCCAGGCCCGCCCCAGCCTCCATCCTTTCGGCCGCCCCCTTCTTTCCCTATGCACGGAGGCATGCGTATGGGTCCGGGTATTAACCCTGGCTCAATGATGCCGCCAGCTATGAGGGGAATGCCAATGCCACCAGCCACTCCTCCAACTGCTGGAGGCGGTGGTTTATTAAAAGGTTTGGTACAAAACATAGGAAGTGGCGGCATCGATGGAATGATTGGGAACGTACAAAACATGTTAAAGTTAGCTGAATCTGCCGCCCCCATTCTTCAACAAGTTCAACAATACGGGCCAATGTTAAAAAACCTTCCGCAAATGTTTAAAATGTTACAATCTTTTAACGAAATTAACGCGGAAGATTCAGCAGACGACACCGAAAATAACGAAACGTCGATTGACGATGACGTAAAAGAGTCAGCGAGTGATATCACTTCTACACCAGATGAATCGATACCTACAGAATTGACTGGCAGCGAAGAAAGCATTGACAAGGTCATCGACCTCACGGAACGACCATCCACTCCAAAGCTGTACATCTAAGCAAAGTTGGCTAACGCAGCAGCTAAAGGCTCTTGGCTGCTGCTCATTTTTGCTTTGATCGCTTCTAAAACTCCAGCCGTTCGGCCAACGATCTGGCTGTATACTGAAAGTGATTTGCTAAAGCCGCATGCACCATTACTTCCAACGTCTGCTCGCTCGTTTTACGGACATCCTCTGGCAGTGTGTAACACGTCCGCTGCACGGCTTGATAAATCGCACTGTTGTATTCCTTGTCAAGCAAATTTGTCTCTTTTTGAATGTCGGCAGCTTGCAAAAAGGTTTGCGCATACCGCTGATAAAACAATTTCGGTGAGAGTAAATCATCGTTCCGATCGTCTAGCTGGTTAAACACATTCTCTAAAATTTGGCACACGGTCGCCAAATCCAATACGCCGTGCATATCCTCAATCATCAACAAGAGGACAGCCTGATCAATAGCGTATTTTCGCCCATGTACAGGTGCTCCAACGAGCGCTTTAGCGTCACGCTTGAGCCAGTTTCTAACGGACGTTTCTTTCATTTCTGCATCGCGTATCATATTGCCGATCAAGACAATCTCTGTGATGGACAAGCCAATTTCTGCTGAATCATCCGATAGCATCTTTCCCACAAGCTGCCTAGCCATTTGTGATTTTCTGCTAGCCGGTTCGACATGCTCAAGGAACAATGCATCGTCTCCTAAAAAAAGCGAAGCAACTGCCATTCTTGACCACACATGCAAAAGAAAAACCTTCTTTCATAATGTTTATGTGTTGAAATCGATGGAAAAAATGAATATAATAACGCTAAGACTCATAAAAGTTCATATGAACCTGAAATTGCACTGTTATTATAAACTAGGGAGGATTACAACGCCAAATGTTTAAGCGAATTATGCTTTTTGTGCTGACAAACATCTTAGTCATTTTGACCATCTCCATTGTACTTAGTGTCCTTGGAGTCGGCAGCTACATCAACATGGATGGTAGCCTGAACCTCACGACACTCCTTATCTTTAGTGCAGTGGTTGGCTTCTCCGGAGCATTTATCTCACTCGCAATTTCACGCTGGATGGCTAAGATGATGATGGGTGTCCAAGTGCTGAAACCAGATGACCCATCACTATCATATGCAGAACGCGATCTCGTTGAACGAGTTCATCGTTTAGCACGCGCGGCTGGGTTAACAAAAATGCCCGAGGTCGGCATTTACAATTCACCTGAGGTAAACGCCTTTGCTACAGGCCCGTCACGCAACCGTTCACTCGTTGCTGTTTCAGCCGGATTGCTGCAAGAGATGGATGACGACGCCGTTGAAGGTGTACTAGCACACGAAGTTGCTCACATTTCTAACGGTGATATGGTAACGATGACCCTCCTTCAAGGAGTAGTCAACACCTTTGTCGTATTCCTCGCTCGTGTAGCTGCCTGGGCAGTATCACAAATTCGCGAAGAATTTTCACCAATCATTCATTTTATTGCGATTATCGTGTTTCAAATTTTGTTCTCGATCCTCGGAAGCATCGTCGTTCTAGCTTACTCACGCTATCGAGAGTACCATGCCGATCGTGGCGGTGCAGACCTTGCCGGTAAAGATAAGATGATTCACGCTTTACGTGCGTTGCAAGCTTACACAGATCGTGTTCGTGAAGAAGATACATCTTTAGCGACATTAAAGATTAATAGCAAAAATAAAGTATCCCTCTTCTCTAGCCATCCTCCATTGGCTGAACGTATCCAGCGTTTAGAAGAGCGTTAATCGAAGAGCGATAATTAATCAGAGGATATGATGTTCATTCAGTGAGCACATATCCTCTTTGCTTTGTCTTTATCCATAAGCTTTCTTCTTTTCTATCGCAGTGAGCAGTAAAAAGATGGTGTAGTATAACTAAAAAACGAGTAAGCAAAAGTATACAACCTCACTTTCGCTTACTCGCTTCACTTCAAGCTATAAAGTCATTCTCATTTCATTATTCTTGAAGCTCCTTTTTAAACACATAACTCGCTCGATCATAACCCATTTTCTCTTCGTAAAAGCGATGAGCGTCTGCTCGTTGTAGTCCAGATGATAAGGCTACACATGCATAACCATGTTCCTTTGCCAGCTCATGAACGTATGTAAGAAGTTTGTCTCCATACCCTTTTGAACGTTTCGTCGAGGCTGTGACGAAATCGCACACCCAGATAAAACGACCATAATATAACGTCGTCATCGGCATGAACCCGATCACCGCAACGATGTCTCCTTGATCATATAGCGCCTTCATTTGATAATTCTCTTTTTCTTGTGCCTCAATAACTAATTCAAGATAGGCCTGTAGATCATGCTGAGGACGTAATTGTTTCATGATCGGAAATGCGTCTGTCAATTCTCTTTCCGTCGTTAATTCCTTAATGATCAATGATGTCAGATCGCTCATGTCTTTGCCCCCATTTTTTCTTTGCTTCACTTCATTTTAAACTCAGACTGAAACAATTTAAACAGTCAGTTATGTTAAAATTCAAAGAGCTCATTTGAGTGGAAGGATAAACGATCATGAGTGACCACCACATTTAAATGATAGTGGATTAGAAAAAAATGAGACAAAAGGATGTCACTAAAGCGTATGGCGTGGTCAAAACAAAAATCATGGAGCGATTGAGCCTAAGCGGAACAAACAGAAGATGATCGGGGGGATTGAAACGTGAAATATGTCTTTAAGTTGAATGTCATGAGTGTGCTATACGCCCTTATGATATTTATTCCCATTGAACTGACTGGAAACGTCTATAGAATCACTAGGCTCACAAATATAGGGTTTGGGACGGTAAATCTTTTGCTCTGGTTAACCATCATTGTTGGGACGGTATTCCTCTTTTTCTTAACGAGAAAATGGCTAGACCGACGGAAAGCAAACTATTGGACAGCCCTCCTGTGGATTCCCTATGTATTACTTTTCATGAGGGTGTTCGTGTCATTATTTCCTATTACAAATCCCGGCGATGCGCCCAATCCTGCCAGTGGCCTAATCCTTCTCGGTGGATTGTTTGTTTATCCATTTTATATTCTCATTCTCAACTTCTTTGCGATGTCAGCTGATGACAAACCATTAAAACAGCCTCACAACAATGCGTAGGTCCGTTTATACAAGGACGATGCATTGACTCACCATTGACGGCTTGAGCTTATTGTAAGCTCAAGCCTGTTCACTTGCCTTTTAAAACGGTCGCTGATTCGTGTCTAGATTTAGCCAGAGAATCTCTTCCTGTGACAATTGTATTCCCGCACCTTCTCCACACGACTTCATTTCTTCATCATTTTGCGGTCCGATAATCGCTGCCGTTGGAAACGCTTGATTTAACACATACGCTAAAGCGATTTGAATCGTCGAATAACCTTTTTCTTTCGCTAACGCCTCAGCACGGTCATAACGCTCCCAGTTTTCGTCATTATAAAACACGCGAACGAGGTCTTTATTTTCAAAGTTATCCCTCGTAAAACGACCGGTAAAGAAGCCGCGTGCTTGCGATGACCAAGAGAAAATCGGCAGATGAGATTGGTTGTGCCAGCGTAGCGTTTCATTGTCAGCACTAATACAATCAGCCCAATATGGCTCCTGCGCCTTCGCCAGGCTTAAATTGGGACTGGAAAATGAGAACCCTTGTAAACCAAGCTTTTCCGCATACGCGTTTGCTTCCTCTAAACGACGTGTCGTCCAGTTTGAACCTCCAAACGCTCCGATCCGCCCTGCCTCAACATGTTCATTCAACCATTCGAGGATTGCTCCAACAGGAACCGATGGATCGTCTCTATGTAATGCATACAAAGGAACGTAGTCCATCCGAAGACGTTCAAGGCTCGTCTGGAGCTGATCGTATATGGCCTGGCGGTTAATGGTTGGCCCCTGCTGATTCGGGTGTCCGCCTTTTGTCCATATATTTAGGCGACCTTTCCATTCAGGCGTTTGTTCAAGAGCTAATCCTATCGCCTTTTCGCTTTCGCCTCCGGCATATATAAATGCCGTATCAATCGTGTTACCACCGATATCAATATAAGATTGGATAATTTCTTTCACTTCTTCGACACGATCTGAATGAAAATAATCAGACCCCATAATCAATTGCGTCACTGGCTTTTCAATGTTTGCAAGAGATATTGTCCTCATTAGCTCACCTCTATATTTTTAATAGATTGTCGTCTTAAGAAAATTGCAAACGATTTCATAAGTATTTCTTCGCCAGAGGAGGATAAAATCCTCCTTACGAAGCGCTTTAAGTTTTATCTTTCCTGTAGTTCCTTTTGCAATAAAGTCTGCATTCCTTTTTGCAAAACCTCTGTGACTGGACCTGGTTCTGTCGAAATCGTTGTTCCATCTATAGATAAAATTGGGCGAATGCGTTGGGTCGTTGCTGTGAAAAATACTTCATCCGCACTGAACAATTCCTCTGTCGTAAATGCTTTTTCGAGAACGGGAATACCTTCATCGGCGGCAATTTTTAAGACGAGCGATCGTGTGACACCGCTTAAAATCAGGTGACTGGCTGGATGCGTCTGCAAATAGCCGTTTTTCACGATAAAAACATTTGTCGAGCTTCCTTCTGTAACGATGCCCTCGCGATGTAAAATCGCTTCGTCCGCTCCTGCCTCAGCTGCTTTTTGCTTCGCTAAGACGCTTCCAAGCAAGTTTAACGATTTAATATCGCATCGTAGCCAGCGAATGTCATCTGCTAGAACAGCCGTTGCAGGTAAGCTCCACATGTTTGCAAAATCTTTTTGAACCGTGTATGCATACACCCCAGGCGCACCGCTTGGTTGTGGAAAAGCATGGTCACGTGGATATGTTCCCCGCGTCAATTGAATGTAGACCATCCCGTCATCACACGAATTTTTCGTTAATAGCTCCTTTAACTGAGCTTTAAAGGTTTCCTCTTGAAGCCCGTGCTCAATTTGAATAGCTGCACAAGAGCGTTTTAAACGAGCAAAATGCTGGGCAAAGAAAAGCAGCTTGCCTTCCCTTACTTCAATAACCTCATAGATGCCATCACCAAATTGAAAGCCTCGCTCTTCTAAATCTACCTTTCCATCTTCCGTCACGACACCATTTCTATATATAAATTTGTCTCTCATCATAGACCGCCTCCTTTTTTCTTCACCATACCAGAAGTCCACTGTAAGGGGAAGAAAAAGGTCACGCTTAACTTAACAAAGCCCCCAAATGATCGGGGGCATAACGCATGTGCTAAAATTTCATACTTAAGTAAGGACCCGCTTCCCTTGAAACTGAGGTACCCAGTCGCCATGCACTTCAATCATTTCATCACACATCGCAACGATGTCATCCATAGATAATTCAGCGGCGGTGTGCGGGTCAAGGAGCGCAGCTTGATACACCTTCTCCCGATCTCCTGTGATCGCTGCTTCAATGGTTAGTAGTTGCGTGTTTATATTTGTCCGATTTAATGCCGCTAATTGTTCAGGAAGCTCTCCGACATACGTCGGCTGCACACCGTTTTGATCGATGAGACATGGGACTTCAACGACTGCTTTTCGAGGAAGATTTGAGATCAATCCACCTTCGTTTAATACGTTTCCACCGATCTGATACGGAACATTCGTCTCCATGGCTTCCATAATGTACGAAGCATATTCATTCGTCCGTTCATGCGTCAGCCCTTTGTTTTCGACAATGTCCTCACGCATGCTTTCCCACCGTTCAATCTGCTCAATACAGCGTCTAATGTATTCATCCAGCGGAATATTAAAACGATCAATGAGTTCAGGGTAATGTCGTTTAATAAAATACGGTGTATACTCCGCATTATGTTCAGAAGACTCTGTCACGTAATGACCGAAACGTTTCATGATTTCATAGCGCACCATATCGTCATGTTTTTCAGTGCGATTTTTCGCAAATGCACGCTGTTTAATTTCGGGATATAAATCTTTTCCATCTTTTGTGATCGAAAGAAGCCATGCCATATGGTTAATGCCTGCGATCGTTGATTTGACTCCTTTATTTTCAATGCCAAGATCTCGCAAAAGGTGTGGCACGCATACTTGAACAGAGTGGCATAAACCGACCGTCTTAACGCCGCCGTGACGAATCATCGCCCCTGTCAAAGCCGCCATCGGATTCGTGTAATTTAAAAACCAAGCATCCGGACACACTTCGTTCATATCTTTCGCAAAATCAAGCATAACTGGAATTGTTCGTAAGGCTCTAAACAAGCCGCCGATCCCAATCGTGTCCGCAATCGTTTGCCGAAGTCCATATTTTTTCGGTATGTCAAAGTCTGTAATTGTACAAGGGTCATATCTGCCGACTTGAATGGAGTTGACAACATATGTTGCCCCACGTAAGGCTTCTTTACGGTCATGATAGGACTTAATTTTCACAGTCGTATTTCCAAGCGTTTTTGCTAAATTTAATAGCATTTGTTCCGAATCTTTCAGCCGCTGGTGGTCAATATCAAATAGAGCAAATTCAGCATCTGCTAATGCTGGTGTCAGCATGCAATCTCCAAGAACGTTCTTAGCAAACGCGGTACTACCAGCACCGAGATACGTAATTTTAGGCATTCTATTGCCCTCCTTCATCCACATTTCACCGCGATCAGTGACTTCATTTTCAACGGGTGATATACTAAGAATAGAAAAAAGAAAACGGTATCACAAGGGTAAATACGGATGAAAGAAGGGTAAAATATTGCTCAATTCTCCGCTGAAACGTTCATTTGGATTTCATTTTAAAGAAACACGAGCCAATGCCTTTGCAAATATCACTAATATCGGTTGGGAGACACAACAATCAACTTCGTATTACTGGGACGGCGAAAAGCGTGCTGAGGTTAAAAATGTTGCTTTTCAATATACGTTATCTGGACGCGGAGAGATTTTATACAATGACAAAGTCTATTCCCTAGACGCAGGACAAGCTTTTTTCGTTGAGTTTCCCAGCCCTCATGCTTATTATCTGCCAGAAGACAGCCCTGCTTGGGAATTTCTCTATATTACATTGCAGGGAGAAGAAGCCATGTTTTATCAAAAACAAATCCTTGAAGCGGAAGGGCCTGTGCTCACATTACATCCAGAGCACTCGCCCATTCAGCTGTTATTTTCCATGTGGCAGATGGCTTCTGAAAACCATATTAAAGATTCGTTTAGAGCCTCCTCACTTGCGTATCAATTTGTGACTGAGCTCTACCGCCATGTGCTGACTTTAGAGAAAAATGCGACAGACTGGCCGTTGTCCATTGTTCAAACGACAAGCTTTATTCATAAACATTTTGCTCAAGACATTGCGCTCGATGATCTCGTAAAAGTCTCACAGCTCTCCCGGTACCACTTTACGAGACGCTTTAAACAGACAACAGGAATGTCTCCAATGCAGTACGTCACAAAAATACGAATTGAAAAAGCGATGGCTCTTCTCTCGTCCACCTCGCTTCAAACGCATAGCATTGCAAAAAAATGTGGCTATCCTGAAGCGAATTATTTTAATAAAGTGTTTAAAAAGATCGTTGGAACATCTCCTAGCCTATTTAGACGCCAACACCGTAATCGCCCGATTGATGTTATGTTTCTCGAATAACAGTTACGTTTCTTTCATTTATACAAAAATCAACGACTCCCTCTTTACAAGCCGTATCGTTTAGACGATATAAGGCGTAGATAATTATTACACAAAGGGAGTGGACGCTTTGTTTAAGCGGAAAAACAATGATTTATCACTGCAATATGAAAGCCTTTTAAAAGAACATCAACGAGTCCTTGCGGAGCATGAAAACTATAAAAAGCAATCCGCCCAATGGCTTGAGGAGCTTTATGAAGATATTACGTCCACACTCACACAATACGAAACAACGACGCAACAACATCATGAAGTTGATCAACTCATGCAAAATATTAAGGATCGTGTTGCAACGATCCAAGCGCTCATGTCTCAATGTAATGAGAATACGTCACAAATGGTTGATAAAAGTGAAACACTGATACAGTCTACAGAACAAATGGATTCCATTTCTAAAGAAGGAAAAACGTCCGTGAATGAAGTCCAGGCGTTAATGAGCCAGCTAGTAAATCAATCGAGACAAACGTCTGAAAGCATGACTCAGTTAGGTGTGCGCTCAAAAGAAATCGAAAATATTGTTAAAGTCATTCATGATATTGCCGAGCAAACAAACCTTCTTGCTTTAAATGCTTCCATTGAAGCGGCTCGGGCTGGCGAACACGGGCGCGGCTTTGCAGTCGTTGCTGATGAAGTTCGGAAACTAGCAGAAAGCACGTCAAAAAGCACGAAAAATATTGACGAATTAACAAAACGAATTCAACAAGAAATCAATGGCGCACTGAAGGATGCCGAAAACAACTTAGATATGATTCAGAATGGGATGAATTTGTCTGAAGAGGTGACGAAGATTTTTGATCATGTGCTCACTTCAGTAGAACGTACGAAAACAGATGTCACGCACGTGTTGACGACCATTCATGAGCAAAAAGCGGCTAATGAAGAAGTGCTTGCGGAAATTACTGCTACAAGTGATATCTTTGATCAAACGAATGAGAGCATTCATTCTACATTTACCCTATCTTCTACGCTAGAAAATAAACTGTCGCAAACATTAGATACGCTTGCGGACGCCAAACAAAATGTGAATGATCCGACAAAAAAAGGCTCTGTCCAGTCAGAGTCATTGCCGCTTACAAAAGAAGCGAGTCAGCAAGCAGCTGTCACGAACGAGCGATAATTTAAGCGATTTAGTTGTTCTGACTTGAAGGAAAAATGAAGGTGTGCGTAAACTCATCTTTGCTACGTTTCAATCATGACCGCCCATTTAACTCACGAACCCCGCCAGAAATTTGGCGGGGTTTAGAATGTAATTAAAGTCTTTCTAGACGGTTGTTCATTTTTTAGCGTCCACTTAACAAATTTTCTCAGTGCCTGGCTTGAAAACGCTTCGCAGCCTAGGCGCGAAGGCAAGCGAAGACTCGAATAGAACCTTCAGTTCATGAGAGGACGAGAGAGACGAGTAACGACGGATGAATGCGTTTGTCAACTTTTTCAGCCTCAGCCTGACTTGAAAACGCTTCGCAGCCTAGGCGCGAAGGCAAGCGAAGACTCGAATAGAACCTTCAGTTCATGAGAGGACGAGGGAGACGAGTAACGACGGATGAATGCGTTTGTCAACAGGCTGACCCGCCAGAAATCTGGCGGGCTTCTTTTCATCGTGAACGTCTTTTTTTTGCATCAAGTAATCTCTTCATACGGTCTACGTCATTGGAAGAGGACGCGCCGGTTTTTTTATTTTCCCCTAAAGCCGCTTTTTGCGGTGGCTTATCTGTAGGCACAGCAGGCTTTTGCTTACCTGTAGGTTTGTTTTCTTTCACCTTATTTGAGAATGGAGAGCGACTTTCATTTGGTGAAGGCTCATTGCGATCCGTTCGGTCTTGACGCTTGATCGTTAAGAACGAAGGCCAACCAAGGCGCCGAACAGCAATTTCTGCAAAAAATAGCAGAAACGCAAGCAACACAAGCCAAGGTGCTAATTCAGTGCGTTGAACAGGGGGATTGGCCAATGGTCTGAACGAATCGGACGCATTTTTTATTCGTTGTCCTTCTCCAGAGCGAATGATGTCATGTGTCACCGTTTGGTCCGTTTTAGCCCATTGATACTCATTGGAGTAAGGTGCGGCGAATCCTTTTCGGTAAACGAGGCGACGCTCTTCTCCGTCTCCTTCATACAGTAGTACATAATATAAGCCTGCTTCTCCAGCAAAACGTGTTTCATATGTGCCTGGACCTGTGACAGAAAAAGAAGAAGCGACCGACTCGCCCGATGCTGTCACAATCTCACTTGATAAAGCACGTGCCTCAAAAGATTCGGCTGTTAATTCAACGAGTACATCACCTTCATCGCGATAAACCTCAGTATAAAATGGCTCTTTCGTTTGTGAAGGGAGCAACCAAGTAGCTAGTCCATTCCACATGGAAGCCCAAGATGACCAGCCCGGCCATGCGCCAGACCATTCTCCCGTGACATCGGACGTCCAGGCAGCTGTGCGTCCGAGACCATACGTCCACGTCGCAAGTACAGGATCCTCGCGATTGCTCTCTAGCAAAAGTGAGGAGCGATTTTTCAATGTCGTTGCAATATAGGCATTCATTTCCGGAACACCTTGCTGAAACCACTGTCCCAACGGTTCTACTTGATGAGGCGCCGGAAAAAACGGGTCATCTACAATATATGTACGACTCGTCATTGCCGTTTCACGAGATAGAATGCTAGGAATGGTGCTAATATCTTGTACATTGTAGAATCGGCCACTTCCTTCATCTGCCAACCTTTGCAGCAGAGATGCATCCGCTCCAGAACCAATTGCGACGGACGAAAGCGTAATATTCTCCTGAGCTCCTTCAGCAAGAAGTGCGGAGTAACTCCCACCACCGCTTGAATGTCCATCTGTTAAAAGGACAATATGCTTTCGCTTCACATTTAAAGGCAACAGCTGTTCATAAGCTTCGCGGACAGCTGGAAAAATATCGGTGCCGCCACCTTGCGTCATAGAAAGCACATCGTCAACCGCTTTTTCTTTATTAGACAGCGGCGCAAGATCAAGCACAGTATGTGGTTGTTCATCAAAGGCGATGACCCCGAGCTGATCTTTTTCACGAAGCATTTCGATGGAACGAACGGCAGCTTCTTTTGCCAGCTGCAATTTCATTCCTGCCATACTTCCGGAGCGGTCTATGACAAAAACGATGCCGAGCGAAGGTATTTCTTTCTTGCCGGTTAACTCCATTTTCACAGGCAAGAGATCTTCGATCGGCGTATCAAAATAGCCACCTAAACCGAAGCTTTCATCGCCTCCAGTCATTAAAAAACCCATGCCGGTATCTTGCACGGCGGTTTGAATTAACGTCATTTGCTGTTCAGATACATCCGTAGCCGACACGTTAGCAAAAATGAGTGCATCAAATGCTAGCAGTGCATTCAGCTCCTTCGGAAGTCCTGATACAGAGCGGACGTCGACCCGAATTCCTGACGAAGCTAAAGCTTGCGTCACATTGCTCGCTTCACCTTTCTCCCCTTCAACGACTAAAATCCGCGGTGGTCCATCCACCTCTGTGACCGCATAGGATTCATTGTTTTCAGGCATAGAATCTTCAGGAAGGGCAATCTCTGCCCGAAATAAGGCGCTGCCTGCTTCTTCTGCTTTCGTCGAATACGTCAGCTCTGTGCTACCTTCTTGAAGTGAAACTGTATCATCAACAATAATTGTGCTGTTTTTATAAATAAGCAGCCGGGCTTCAGCATTGACATTACTCACAATCGAAAGGTCAAGTGGCATCATTTCCCCTTGAAATGCGTAAGCTGGTGAGTTCAATGATTGAATCATGGCATCTTTCCCTTGCGTTGGCTCATACGCCCAAACATCGGTCGTAATGTTCTGTTTGTTCGCCAAGGCTGCCTGTTGTGAAGCAGTGCCAATGTTCTCCTGCCCGTCAGTCATGACGACGATACGCCCTCCACCTTCTTCAGCGAGAAGTGAGGATGCAAGCTGAATGCCTTCTGCTAAATTTGTTGCTGTACCAGTCATGTCCGACCAGTCCGTGCCAAAACTCGGTAACGTTTGCGCAGATCGTTCAATCACTGCATTCAACGCCGTCGTCACAATACCAAAACGATCCTCAGGCTGTTTATGCTCAACAGCTTGAGCAATATGCTCCTGTATAGCTTCTTTCGTTTGAGCCATCGAAGCAGAAGTATCAGCGACAAAAATAACGTTTTTGTGCGATATCGGCCAAAGTACAGAAGATCCTGCGAGTGCGAGAATAAGAAGCACGTACACGACGGGTCTAATGATCATCGCGATTCGGTGCTCGAGCGATGCTTGACGTCCACCAAGTGACTTCCCCCAATGAGCGAGTAAGATCGTGCAAGGGACGAGCAGTAGCAACACCCACAGGTGATTCACATCAAATGCCACGACGATACACCTCCCCTTCGATCACTAAGACAATTAAACCTAAAGCGATGAGCCATGGCCATAATGCATAACGCCCTTCAGCCTCAGCTTTCTCCTGCATCCCATCAGAAGCTGCACTCATCTCTTCTGTAGTAAACTGCGACTCCTCCAGCGGCATATGTACAGCAAAGTGAATGAGCTCATCGCCACTTTGGAGCTTGTATAAACCGGGCTGTTCAGGCGCAATGATTTGTTCAGACTCACCTTCTAAAGATACTCGCTCATCGCCAGCTTCATCGACGATCGATTTTGCTTGGGTAACAAATGATGGCAACGACATTGCCTCACCTGGTGTTGTATAGCCAAGATGCGTTTCCTGCACTTGAAGTGTTTCGTAGGCATTATAGAAAAAGATCGGAAAACTCGGTAGCAAGGGCCAGTTGCTGTCGTGGATGTCAAAGGTAAGGACGACAACCGGGTCTCCTTGATACTGTCCGGACAAAATTAAAGGAATCTCGCCACTCTCCAAAACGGGTGTCAACTCAGCGTCAGCCTCCGAACGGCTCGCCTGATCAATGTAAATGTTCTCTGTCGACAGGTACGACATGAGTGCATTCGTATCACTACGTGTAAGTGGTCCTTCTAATGATTCAGGTTCTTCGAGCTGAAATGGCCCACCTTCCTGAGCAAAAATAATTTTGGGTCCGTCAGGCCATGAGCTTTCATCCGCTTCCGCAACGACAGTTAAGCCTCGTCTGTCGACCATCGAGGTCGCTTCATTTGCGGACTGTAATTGAATAACCTCATGTCCTAGCTGTTGATAAACCTTCTCTACAAAATAAGGAACGTCGCCCATAAAATAGACCGGACCAGCACCTTCATCTCCTAAAAAAGCAAAACGGGCATTATCTTCAGGAAGCATATCGCCTTCAAAAACGATTTCCGCTTTATAATATAAGGCTTGCGGCACCGTAGACAGTGTGACTGTTGTCGGCTTCTCACCAGACACAGACACCGGTTGATCATAAAATAGCTCGTCCTCGGCAAATACGCGCAACTGGCCGTTCAATTCTTGCCGACCCGTTTGACGTAGATTGACGACACCACCGATGTCTTGACCTTCCCTACGAACACCAAATGCTGATACATAAGCATTGGCTTGGGCTTGGTTTTCGACAGAATGAAATACAACCGTCTCACTGTCGCCGCTTTGAGCTACATCACTAAAGACGTGAATGGAGGACGGCATGCGTGACGATAGCGCTTCAGCCAGCTTCAATGCTTCTTGAATGTGATCCCCGGTATACGTCAGCTTGGCTTCATCTAAAGCTTTATTTATTTTTCCTTTCGCAGTCTCTCCCTGTAAAGCGATTGCTGGCTGCGGTCCAGTAAGAAGCAAAGTCACTTGCTGGGTTGCGTTTTTTTTCGAAACGACATCCTTTGCCTGCTGAATCGCTTCATGAAACGTATTTGCATCGTCACCATGACTAGCCGCCATAGATCCAGACGTATCGAGTACAACAATAATTTGCTCACCCTTTATGCCTTCTGTATACAAATACGGTTGTATCATTGCCCCAATGAGAAGACTCAAAATAATCAGCTGCAGCAAGAGAAGCCAATGCCGCTGCATTCTTTTGTACCAACGCGTTGCCTGATACTCCTCCATCACTTGTTCCCATAATAAATTGCTCGATATCGTTAAAGGCACATACTGGCGACGAAAAAAGTAGAGAAGGATGACACCTATGAGAAAAATACTTAATGATAAAAACCAAGGTGCAGTGATACCCATCTAATCCCCCCTTACTTGACCCAGCCTTGCTTAACCATCGCTTCAAGAACGATTTGCTCAACCGACATATCTGTCGACACACTGAGCCATCCCATCCCTCGTTGCAAAGCAAACTGCTGTAATGTTCCACTGTGATCCTTAAGCTTTTGTTCATATTTCCGAATGATGCGTTCATGCATACTCACTTGAACATCGTTAGACGTTTCTACGTCGATAAGCCGGACATCGCCATCATAGGCCGGAGTTACCTCCGAGCTCGAGAGGAGCTGAAGCAGCCACACATCAGAGCGATGGTGAAGTTTGCGGAGAGCATGAAGCATTGGCTCAACCGGCTCAAGGAAATCACTACAGACGATGCTTAACGACGTTTTCGGGAGCGTTGTCTTTGCTAAACCTTCGGCAAACGTTTGCTGACTACTTTCGACGCCCTCCAAATAGCTTAATAAATTCGCCGCATGCCCACCGCCTTTTTTTAAAAGCCACGGCCGCGTCGAAGAGCCGACAGGAATCAGACTAAACCGATCCTCGCCTAATAAACTGACACACCCTAAGGCACCAGCAATCTGCTTGAGGCGTAGCCATTTTTCTGCGTCATGCGCCATTGATAAGCTCGCATCAAGGTAGAGGACGACAGACAGCTCTCGCTGATCGAGAAACTGCTTAATATAATGCTTGTTCGTACGTGCGTAGACATTCCAATCCATTTGTCTCACGTCGTCGCCTGGATGATACTCGCGAAAATCGGCAAAATCTAAAGATTGTCCGGCTGAGCGTGACTTTCTTTTCCCAGAATGAAAGCCTGTTTTCACTGCATTTGGTTGGATTACTTTGCGTCGCAGCTTTTTTTGAAACGCCGCGGAGATCAGCGTTTTACTCTGATCTCTCATCGCGCCAGCACAACCTCTTTCGTCGCTCTTAAAACGTCATCAATCATGTCATCAATTGTCAGGCTTTCAGTTTCTCCTTCAAAATTTAACAGTAGACGATGACGCAAGACTGGATGCGCGACCATATCAATGTCTCCTGTTGACATATGATACCGTCCTTCCATGAATGCCCTCGCTTTAGCAATTTGAATTAAGCTCTGTAGCCCGCGCGGACCCGCACCGAACTGAATATACTTTTTCACGCTCGAAGGTGCTGTTTCTTCATCCACTTGTGTTGCGGCGATTAAATGAATGGCATAGTCGAGCACATCATCACCGACAAGGACTTGCCGTACACAACGTTGCGCCTCCAATAGTTGCTCACCATTCATCATCTTAGAAATCTCGGAACGCTCATGCAGAACAGTACGTTTAACCATTTCCTTCAAGTGCGCTTTTGACGGGGACTCCATCAATACTTTACAAAGAAAGCGGTCCATTTGCGCCTCCGGTAAAGGGTATGTTCCCTCAAGGTCGACTGGGTTTTGTGTAGCAAGAACAAAAAACGGCACAGGCAATTGATGCGTCGTTCCCATGACTGTGACGGTTCTTTCTGCCATTGCTTCTAGTAACGCGCTCTGTGTTTTCGGTGTTGCACGGTTAATTTCATCGGCGAGCAGTAACTGCGAAAACACTGGACCTTGATGAAAAGTAAATGACTGCCTCCCTGCATCATCCGGTTGAATCATCATCGTACCGGTAATATCAGAAGGCATTAAATCTGGTGTAAATTGAATGCGCGAGAAGCTTAAATCCATGACTTCCGAAATGGTTTTTATCAGTACGGTTTTCCCTTGTCCAGGCATTCCTTCTAGCAAGGCATGTCCTTGCGAAAGAATTGTCCAAAGCACTTGATCAATGACATTCTCTTGACCGACCATGACGGTTTGAATCGCTTCCTTTGTCTTTATCAGCTGCTGCCGCACAGCATTAAACCGTTGCTCTTCCTGCTCCATCGTCATCAATTATTCGTCTCCTTCTGGTCGTATTTCAGAAAAATACCCTTTCACCGCTTCCTCCAACTGAGGAGGAAGTGCTTGACGGTTCATACTATCTCTATACACCTGTTCATATGTCTCGTACATTTCTTCGTACGGTCGAACAGACCCTTTCGTTGCTGGGGCTCCTGGCGTCTGTTGGACTTCGCTGCCGCCCTCACCAAGCTCTCCTGTATCGACCTCCGTTTGTGAAGGTCCGTCCAACCTTTCAGGAAAGGTGAGCTCACCGATCTCAGTCGTCCCCTGACCGGCACCTTGACCTGAGCCTTGACCGGCACCACTGCCTGCGCCAGATCCACCGCTTCCTGAGCCTTGACCACTTCCGCTTCCTGAACCGCTACCTTCCCCACCTTCACCTGATGATCCGCTCTGACCTCCGCTCGTACCATTCGATCCTTGACTGTCACCGTCTCCGGTGCCTTGCGAAGGATCAACGGAAGATGATGGCGTCGGATCTCCTGAAAAAGCGAGCGATTCCGCACCCTCGAGTCCTGCAGCTGCCATTTGCTGTGACAACGATTGCGCAAGCGCTTGGACATCTGCTTGTAGCTGTCCTACCTGTTTGGCAAGCTGAAGAGATGCCATTTGCTCAGCAAGCTGCTCTGCGATCGCCTTCAACTGATCTTCACTTAAAGAGGCAAAGGCGTCATTGGCAGCCTCGTTAGCCATTTGCGCCAACTGTGCTTTTTGTGCATCTGTCAACTCCGAAAAAGCATCTTGCAAAGACTGTAATTCTTTCGTTAATTCGTTCACCTGCTGTTGCTTAGCCTTGTCAACAAGCTCAGATAAACCGGCTTCAGCCAAGTCCTGCTGTTGCTTTTTTGCCTCTTCGGCGAGTTGTTCTTGTTCCTCACGAAGCGCATTAAGCTCTTTTTCAGCTTCCATGACATCAGACAGCGTCTCTTTAGCGGTCTGTTCTTTTCCAATTCGTTCGTTTAAGCGTTCTAGCGCCTCTTTTAACCGCTCATCGGGCAGCTCCTCTTCCAAAGTAGATACTTGCTCCTTTGCAGCCGCAGCCAAGCGCTGATGATCACTAGCTAAAGCAGCCTCACGCATCCCGTCGCTCGGAAAATAAAAGCTGAGCGCCGTACCGATCGTAGATACGAAAAGCATGGTTAGCGGACGCCAATCAAAGCGTGGTCGAGCTTTTTGCAGCACTTGCGGCTTGACCTGCTTCATCGAACGGATCGCTTCTCGTCTCTGTAGCACTGCGATAAATGCATCGTCTTCAAGGTAATCAACAGCTGTCGTCACCGGACGATCACTCGTTTCACCGTCATACACCCTCGCCGCTTGCTTTCGGTGTGGGCGTCGCTTCCAAGAAAACCACCCAACCACAAAAAATACGACGACTGTGCCAATGAGCCATAGCCATGTCCACGGCCAATCAGGAAATATTCGATAAACGACAGCACTTAAGAAAAACATACCGGCCAGTAAACCAAGAGCCCATTGAACGAAGTGTACACTATGTCGCAGCCATAAACGCTTCTCTATCTCCTTAAGTAAATCATGAAATGCTTTTTTCTCTTCCACCGCTCTCCCCCTTCCTCACTCGTCTTTTTCCTTGTTTCATATTTGGGCGAAGCTTTCTTATGGCGATGATCATCCCTGTTATAATGACCATAAAATAAACCGAGAAGAACAACAACCAGCTAGAGATTCCAGGCGATTGGTGACCAAATGTTATTATAATGTCGTCAATAAAGCCTACCCCCATCACTTCCAACAACATTAACGGAAAGCTAAGTGACGAAAAAATAAAAGGCGCCCACACCGTCTGCTGCTGTGAGACCTCAGCAAACGCCATGCTGACATACGTCAGAAAAACAGTTCCAACTGAAAAAGCAAACGTAATGGCGTACGTCGTTATAATGGCTACGATCGTCCGGCGAATAAGCGCAGATACAGCGAGACCAACTGCCCCGATGGTCAGCATGATAAATAAATACATTAAAAAGGTTTGCGCCACCTCACCGAGTGATAAACCACCATATAAAAAGATAATGGCATAAATTGGTGCGGTCGAGAGCACAAGAAGAATCATATAAGCTAAAGACGCAAACAATTTTCCGATCACAATGCTCATAGAAGATTGGTTTGTGACGAGCAGCATTTGTAACGTCTGCCGCTCTCTTTCACCACTAATGACACCTGCGGTCAGCGCTGGGACGACAAACAATATGAGCCCAAGCTGAAACATCGACATCATAACAAACAACACGCGACCATTGTCTGGTTGATAAACGAGCGAAGATTGTCCCTCATTCATTAAAGCTAAAATGGATAGCATTGACAATGATAAAATACCTGTATACAAACCCATGCCAATCGCACTTTTTCCTGAACGAAAGCGCAACTTTAATTCTTTTTGAAGGACTGGATTCATCCATAGCTGCTTCATGAGGACAGGTCCACCTCCTTCGTAATTTCCATAAAGATTTCTTCAAGACCTGTTTCCGCTTCCTCAAATTGGACGACACTAATCTCTGAGGCAACCGCATCACGCAAAAGCTTCTCTTGATCTTCTAACGAGCCTTGAAACCCAAATATTAAGGTGTCATGCTCAACATCGACAGCAGAAGTGAGCGGTTGATCTTCAAAAAAGCGCATGGCTTTCTCTTGTTCCCTAATGACGCGTACTTTGAGAATACGTTTTGAATTTAACTGCTGACGGATGTCGTTAATGGAACCTTCCGCTTTTAACTCTCCTTGATCAATGACCCCGATCGAATCACACATTTCAGCGAGCTCAGGAAGAATGTGAGAGGAAATAATGATCGTTTTATTCATCGACTTTAATTCTTTCAAAATCTCTCTCATTTCAACACGTGCCCGCGGATCCAGCCCGGAAGCCGGTTCGTCCAAAATTAACACCTTTGGATCATGGATTAACGCTCTCGCTAGACAAAGCCTCTGCTTCATCCCACGTGACAGCAAATCAACGTACTCATCTTTTTTATGCGTCAAATTCACAAGCTCTAATAGCTGCGGTATCATCGCTTTTCGTTCGGATACAGAAAGATTGTACATTGCACCGTAAAAATCTAAATATTCGTCGGCTTTTAATTGATCGTAGACGCCGAAGAAGTCCGGCATATAGCCAATGACTTGACGAACTTTATTTGGAGATTGGACGACGTCATGACCATCGATATGGGCGTGTCCTGACGTCGGGGTTAGCAGCGTGGCTAAAATTGAAAATGTCGTTGATTTTCCCGCACCATTCTGTCCGACAAAACCAAAAACCGAGCCTTCCTCGACGTGTAGATTTAATTCGTTTAAAGCGGTAAAACGACCATATCGCTTCGTAAGTTCATTGATTTCAATCATCTGAGGTGACTCCTTTCAATTGGACTTCAGGAACACCGATATCCATTACGTGTTGATTTTCGATCATCATCAATATTTGCTGAGATTCAGATGACAAATAGTCTTCCGGATTCAATTCTCCCTCAGGAAGTGCTTCCCAAGTGTCCGTTGATACATTATAAATCTTAAACGCCTGAGGATGTTCACCAGGCCAAATTTGCAACGTCTCCCATTGCACCGAGTCGAGTGCTTCTCTATTCGGCAATTCATAAAAGAACTGAACTCGATCTCGATGCAGCACAATTCTTTTCCCTGCACCAAATTGGTCAATCGTGCCACCAGGTGGCCCCCCGTCCAATGACAACGTGTTGATGTAAAAAGCTTCTTGATTTAGCGTGACCTGTCCATCCGTTTTAATGTCGATATCAATGGGCTGCAAAAGTACGTGTAATGCTCGTTCAACACGCCCATTCTCCATCTCGCTAAATAGTGGGTCGCGCACAAAAGAAACAAGCACTGGTCTATTATCAATAAAATGACTACTCTCATAAAAATCCATCAAATTAGATAGCGTTTCTTGATCTAGCTCATTTAAGGCTGTTTTATCTGGAATCATTTGACTGACCCGGCTCGGCGGATTCCAAATAAGCTGCTCAGCCATCGGTGTACCGATGTCTTTCGTCTCTCCCTGACCGATTGCACCAAGCTGAACCAATTCTTGACCAGCAAATATGTAACTATCTTCTACTGAAAATGCTGTATTGTTTTGCAGGCTTCCTGTAAGCTGTCCATCTTCAAAGGTCAAATCGGCAGAAAATGATCCAGCATCAGGCAGATAAACATCGCCAACTGTGCTGTATATCGAGTAGTAATTGGTTTTTGGGAAAGTCATTGTCGACTCCCCAGGTCCATATCGAACCATTGACTGATTCGTTGGCTGGCTAGACATCGTGATTGAATTGTTGCTTTCAAACGAAAACGCACCATGTACTCGATCATTTAATTCGACCGTATAAGCGCCGTCACGGCTCGACAAAAAGGAAACTCCCATATTCCCTGTCGCTACGCCGTCTTCATGAAGTGTTAATAACGACACCTCATTGATTTTGGCACCCTTCCAATGATTTTGTACCCCAAGGAAGAAAATCGTTAAGCTAAATGCAATGCCGACAGAAGGAATGATCCACCATAAATATCCACGACGATCGAGACGTTTTAAGATAAAATAACCAATTGGATATATTAGAGCAACGTATGCGAGAATAATAAGAACGAAGCCCCAAATGGGAATAAGGTTCGCTTGAAATTCGCTTGAAGCATTTTTCATGCTCCATTGCATATCCGCATGATTTCGATAAGGGTCCGTAGGATTCTGTTGTAGCAAAGCATCATAAAATGCCGTTTTGTCGCTCCAACTTACAAAGGCTGGGTCGGATGGGGAAAAAGCGAGCTGTATAACACTCCCTTGACCGACCGTTTTTTTCGCACTTAAAATGAGCTCGCCTGTCGCCCCAGTTTTCTGAATAATCTCTGCACCGTCGGCTAACGTGCTTTGATACACATCCATACGATCAAGAGGCATGCCGTTCTCTAAAACTTGTAATTTGGCATCACTCAACTGCATGTCAGATAAGGGCAAGTGTTTCGCAATCGGCTGCATTTTTTCAGCCAAAGTTGCATCTGCTCCGATAATGATTAAACCACCGTTATACAGCCATTGCTCCAACGCTTCCTGCTGTGAGTCAGACAACGTTGGTAAAGAAAAGCGATCAATAAGCAAGGCGTCAAACATTTCAAACCCTAAATGATCTTCTGGCACATCTTCCGGCTCCATCGTCAACGCTCTTCGTGACATTGCTTCTTGAGTGTCAATGCCTTCATACGTTTTTGATGATGATGAAAGCAATCCGAGCATGATCGTTGAGGGTTCAATCGGGCTCGTTTGTACTTGCTTATCCCCTGATAATTCGAGCCGCGCTCCTTCTTCCCACCCACCTTCATAAAAAAGAATCATGTCTTGTTGCTGCAATGACGGTGATCCGTTATACCACAGATGATCCCCTGGAAGAGAGAGTGTGACATGCTTAGTACTCCCCGCAGGTAAATCAACCGCCTGAACAACATTTCCTAATTGGTCGTAATTAGCGGCGGCTTTAATAACGAGATCACCAGACACATCCTCGTCACTTTGATTTGAAATCGAGATATGTACTGGAAATCCTGTATCCCTTTTAACGTACCCGTCGATTCCTGCCTCTACCTCGATATGCAATGGTTCTTCGGCTTGAACAGGGTCAGCCCACCAGCTGCAGATCAACAAGACAAAGGTAAAAACCCATGTCCACTGATACCGTTTTTTCATTATGTTTCCCTCCATCATCCTCTAACGCAATATGTAGTACTACTTGGATAGACGAACCATTTTTCCAATACTATACGAAAAACATCTTCATAACTTTGAAAAGTCGCCTTGAAAACCAGTGTCAAATTGACGTCCAACCCTTTTACAACGTCATTCCCAATGATACCATAAAAATCCTAGCAGCTGACTTTCCTTTCCATACAAAAAACCTCGGAAAAAGAAAGTATGTTCCTTTTTCTGAGGTTAAAAACATTGGACATGATGCCTTTTTTTACTTCTATTAAACACTTGGAAATGTATTGGACGCTTTATCTGCAGGAAAACTAAAATCCGTTGGTAGCCATCCACAGATAACACCTTCAGGCAATACACTTCCATTCAACCATTCTTTAAGCGACAACCGAGCCGGTGGTTGATTGGGCCCAAGGCCAAATGAAAGCGTCAGCTTCGTCGTATCATATACAGATGTATGGATTGTTCCCGCCCAATTTGCGTATTGGTCTTGAAAAATGCCGTGCTTCGGGTTAGTAAATCTTTGATATGCCTCATCAACCTTCATTCTAGCAGGTAAACCCTTTAACACATCCAAACGTTCTTGTGAATGGGTCAGCACACGACGATTTTCATCCTGCATGCTCGGTGCTGCAAAATGATTGGCACAAACGAGAGCTTCACCTGAAAAAACGGCGACCTTTCGCGGCGAGGCCTCCACGAGCGCGGAGTGATGAAAACGGTCCGCAAGACTGTAAATAAACGAATGACGATGAGGAATTTCTTTTAAAAAGACAATTGCCTCTTCCACTGATGCACAGCTTTCCAATAAAAGCCGGGTAATCGTCGTGCAGAGAAATCCTTCACCTGCTTGTAGCCGATGAATGAAGTGATACCCTACTGCCAAGCCTTTTTCGTTCATCCCGTCCATTCGTCCGATCAAGCGCTGCGCCGGACCTACGGACGCATATCCCTTTGCTGGCTTCCAAAAAACGAGCCGGTTTTCATATGTTTTTGGATGATAATCGTAATTACGAGCATAAATCCCCGCACTCGTATAGGCACTGCATCCCGAAGCTTTCCAATCCGCCCGGTATCCTCCGAACAGATGCAAAACATCGACAAACGGCCACTTCAGCCCTTCCGCAAGCCCTTCCATCTCAGCCCAGACACCAGGCGCATAGCGTAAAAACAGCTTTCGCGCACGGTCAACATCTGTTTTAGAGCGTTTATTGATCTTTTTCAGCTGCTTCTCGTAATATTGCAAAAGCAAATGCGACTTCATCGCACGGCCCTGCCGTAAACCAAAATCCCAATTGGATTGTTCGTCTGCAAATATCGTTGTTGTGACGTATCCCAATCGTGTCCCTCTTTCAAAATTTATGAATGCTTCGGTTCTGCTGCTGTTAACTCCATGAAAGCTTCCACATCGGTTAACGTTAGTGAGATCCCTTGCTCCCAAAATGCTTCGGTTGTAATATCTGCACCTAAATGCTTTGCTGCCAAATCTTCCACGCTCATTGATGCTGTATCCTGTAAAAGAGCGATGTACTTTTGTTCAAACGATTTTCCTTCTTGCTGAGCTTGTGCATATATACCTAATGAAAAAAGATAACCGAATGTGTATGGGTAATTATAAAACGGAACACCTGTCATGTAAAAATGTAGCTTGGATGCCCAAAAATGAGGATGATAGCTAGCCAATGCCCCTGCAAACGCTTCTTGTTGCGCGTCGACCATCAGATCATTGATTTTCTTGTAAGGCACCATTCCTTGAGAACGCACCTCATAGAAACGCGTTTCAAAGAGGTAGCGGGCATGAATGTTCATAAAAAATGCTACGCTACGCTGAAGCTTATCATCAAGCAAGGCGATTTGCTCTTCTTTCGTTTTCGCATGCTTTATGGCAGCGTTATGTACGATCTGCTCCGCAAACGTCGACGCTGTTTCAGCGACGTTCATCGCATACCAGCGTCGGAACGGGTGCACATCACGTAAAGCATAGTTGTGAAAGGCATGCCCCAGTTCATGCGCCAGCGTTGACACATTGGACATCGTCCCAGAATAGGTCATAAAGATTCTTGATTCCTTAGATAGACCAAACGTTGTACAAAAACCACCTGGACGTTTGTTATCGCGATCCTCGGCTTCAATCCAACAATTTGCAAAAGCTGTTTCTGCAAAGGCAGCAAGTGTCGAGCCGAACGATTCAAACTGCGTGATAATCATTTTTCCCCCTTGCGCATAAGGGATATGATTGTCATTCTCTCCTAAAGGAGCCTCAACATCTTGCCATTCAAGCTTGTCTTTTCCAAGCAACTTCGCCTTACGGTGTAAATAATCGACAAATGGCTGTTTATGTTTTGCAATAGCTGACCACATTGCCGTCAATGTTTCTTTTTTCATCCGATTCCTTTGCAAGGACTCGTACATCACATCATTCCATCCGCGTGCCTTATACACTTGTAAGCGAAAACCGCTCAAATGATTCAGCGTTTCAGCAAAGAGTTGACCTTTATCTGCCCATGCCTGTTCCCAAGCCGAAAAAACTTGATTTCTTACGTGCGCATCAGCAGACACCATTTTGTTCGCAGCTTGCCCAGCAGACAGTAGCTTTTCCTGTCCGTTATCATCAACAGGAATGCGAATAGATTGGACGAGCACCTGATACATTTGCCCCCACCCTTGGTACCCATCAACTGACAAGGCATTGATGAGCTCCTCTTCAGCTTCTGGCAGCGTGCTACTCGATTGCTCTCGCTTTTCGTTTAGATAAAATGACATCTCAGAAAATGCCTCTGAGTCCATCCATGTGTTCCACATCGTTTCATCGACTTTTGCGATTTTGCTTTCAAATGCAGTGTTTGCATTTTTCACCTTTACTGCGATGCTAGATAAACGATCTTGCAGCTGCTTGGCACCTTGATCTGTCGTATTTTGGGCGAGAAGGCAAGAGACATATGCCGAAGCTTCCCTTAACGACAAAACGACATGACTCATCTCATCAATCAGTTGCAAAAGGTCATTTGAATCTTTGCTGTCCCAGCTTTGAACACTTTCACTAAACTGCTGTAAGTCTGTTTCCAAAGTCGTTAAAAAATCGCGAAATGCCGTAGAGTCACTACCTCCTGAAAAAATGGAATCCAATTCCCACGTTTGTTGCACGAATTTTCCTCCTTTTCATTTAATTCATCCAGTATACTATATAATGAAGCTGGTGACGACTGTAAACTTTCCAAATTTATGCATAAAAAAGATCGGACGTTCTTCAAAAACTCCGATCGCTGACGTTACCTGACTGCGGAATGAACGTTTGTCGTGATTTTCACACACTCCGAACAAAACTTATATCTTTTGTAAGTCGTCAATTGCCTCACATAAGTTAACATGGCTACTGTTGAGTCCGAATTGTCGAATCCGCATACGGCTTGACCCTCACGATGAATGTGAATGAGACGATGTTTTTTATCAACTTTATACAACGTAAACCAAACCCCTTTCCATGGCGAATAATACCCGATCCTTTTTTAGGATAAACCCGTATTTTTCTTTGGTTTTTAAGTCCAACATTGATAAAACACCTTTTCAGAAAAGAAAAGGTGTTCACGTGTAAAGACCGTCTATTCGTGTTCACTGAGCAACTACTCGGTTGTTTTTCAGCCTGTTACAAAGTTTATAACGGTATAGCTAATGACTAGGACCTGCCTGATTCATATAATCGGCCATTTTATATGCATGAAAAATGCTATAAAGTAATACTGCGGTCATTAGAAAGTAACCTAAATTCGGTAGAACCTGTTCATAGGCGATAAATAACAATCCATACAGCAAAGCAAACAAAACACCCTTTGGCCCATCGTCATTATACACTTGACCGACGCCCGGCCAAATGAATGATAGGGCTGCCGCCAGCAAGGGAATTTTCTTTCTCATGCTGATTTTCTTCCTTTCATATAACAATCATGTTTTTATTATACTATTCCCACAATCCGCTTTATTTAACCCTGCAAACGCACATTTTCAAAGTTTCGTCAAGTTTTATTTCCAATGAAAGAATAGGTTCTTTAACTATACCATGATGAATGAGACATTGCACAAAAAAAGAAAGCGTTTGTTTGCCCTATTTCGCCATCCCGACATTGCAGAAGTAAAATGACGAATACAGCTATGATTTTCCTTATCTTTCTCCGCAAAAAACAGTGTAGATAAAGTCAATTAAGCTTTATCTACACTGTCTCGGTTCTTATGAAAGAATGCTCTATAGAAAAACACTATATCACACCGTTTTATCGGGTGTATTCTACATATAGGAGCAATCGTTTCAGCATGACTGCTGCCTGTGCTCTTGTCACATTGTCCTTTGGAGCTATGAAAGTTTCACTCACCCCATTCAATATACCGGTTTGGACGGTATCACTCATAGCCTCCTTAGCCCATGCAGAAATCTTTTCATGATCCAAATATGAACGCAGCTTTTGCGAGCCGCTTTCAACTGGCGGTTTACCGGCAAAATGCATTGATTTTACGATCATGACAGCCATTTGTTCTCGAGTCATGGGCTCATTTGGGGAGAATCGTTCAAGAGACACACCTTGCATCAGTCCTGCCTGCACAGCTGCTTCGATTGCCCCGGCATAAAACATGCCTTGATGAACGTCAATAAATTGCTCACTGATTTGTTCTTGAGGCTGTACACCTAGGGCGCTTGTCAAAAAGGCTGTGAACTCGCCACGCGTGATGAAGTCATCTGGGGAAAATCGCTTTTCCGACACCCCTTGAATGATGAGCTGCTGTGCCATGTCTTCAACGTCTGCTTTCGCCCAATGCTCCGCCATATCGAGAAAGCTGACGTTTCCCTTCTTGACGAATGCGTAATACCCATCATAACGTGTTTGCATCATCAGCTCTTGTGCACCGTTTGCCCTTTTTGTTTGTTTACTTGGGACAAACGTGACTGACTGAGTGGTTGGTTGATATAGAACACCTACGACTTCGTCAAAGCGCTGTCCTGCGCTCACAACAATACCTTTCCCCGCCGGATCGTCGAGCGTCACTCGTTTATCATTGCCATTATTTTACTAGAGGGAGAAGTAGCCAATCTTAGAGAAGTCTTAAAGGTTTATCCACAAGAGAACAACAGAGATGAAAATTCCATTATAATAAAGTGAAGTGATTGCAGAGGAGGCGATATGATGGAAGGCGATCGAATTTTAATCGTTGATGATGAAAAAAACATTCGCCATTTAATTGGAAAACACTTGACGAATGCAGGTCTTCAATATCGTGAAGCAGCGGATGGCCTGTCTGCGCTTCACATGATGCAGCACGAAACATTCGACTTAATTTTGCTTGATTTAATGATGGATGGAGCGGATGGGATGGATGTACTTCGTCATGCGCGTTCATTACAATTGAACACACCGATAATCATCGTAAGCGCCCTTCACGACATCGACAAAAAAATCGAGAGCCTCGGATTAGGTGCTGACGACTATATGACAAAGCCCTTCGTTCCTTCAGAGCTTGTCGCCCGAATTACCGCGAACATTCGCCGAAGTCGAAACATGATGGCAACCAATCGACTTCAGGTCGGAGAAATCACCTTACATATGTCTTCCCAAACGGTCGAAAAGCACGGTGTTCGCCAATCATTATCGCCGACAGAATACAAGTTACTGCTGTTTTTAATGCGTCATCCTGGACACATTTTAACAAAAGAAGATATGTATGAGGCGGTTTGGAAGCACGATCATTTCGATGCCAATAACTTAAGTGTGTATATGAATTACTTGCGCAAAAAATAGAAGATGATCCGCAAAAACCTCAACATATCATTACGATCCGCAGCATCGGTTACCGCTTTGAAGAGGCGATGTCATGAAGCTGTCGTTGAAGCTGTGGCTCTATTTTTTTATCAGCAGCGTGGTCGCTGTTGTCGTATTTGTATTGATCGCTTTACCACTTGGCCAATTATCACAGCCTGGTTACACACACAATGATGTAAAACCACTGGCACATGCAATGATTGATGAGATAAACCACACACCAACCGACACGTCTTCACTTAAAAGAATTCTCACTTCCTATGAAAATGACCACCCTTCACTGCAATTTGAGTGGTTTCACGATGATGGCACGATCCTTTATTCGTCGACCGGGCGAACGACGCCTTACAGCTTTTCCGAATACAGTAACTTGTTTGTTGAACAACCGTACAGCCTATGGACAAAAGAACAAGACGCCCATTTTCTCTTTCCGGCAAATGTAGATGACGGACGTTTTTTCCTCCATATCCATGTTCCAAGTAAAGCGATGCAAAATACGCAATTTTTCATATACGTTGAAGACAACAAAGACTGGCTCACCCTGCTTATACCTTTTTTGCATTTTTACTGACACCGTACTTGTTTTCATATCATTTTTCAATAGCTTACGTAAGCGTCTCACCACATTAAATAATGGATTAAAAAATTTATCTCTTGACCGCGCCCAGAAACACCCAGAGGCTGTTCAAGTGAAAATGAAGCCCGCACACGATGAAATTCACGATTTAACAGAGCACTTTAATGCGATGGCTTTACGTATTCACGAGCAAGTGAATCAAATTCATGATCAAGAAACGAAGAGAAAGGCGTTAGTATCAAATTTATCCCACGATTTAAAAACACCGTTAACGAACATTCTCGGCTACGCGGAAACGATTAATCAAGGAATGTACAAAGATGAAGCAGAGCTCCACGCCTACACTCAACTCATCTTTAGGCAATCGCAGTATATGGAAAGATTAATGAACACACTATTTAATATTTCTAATCTTGACTCACTCGGAATGAATGTCACTAAAAAACCGACCAACATCGTTGGCTTGCTTAGAAGAACATTGGCTGATTATATCCCAATGCTTGATCATAAAGGCATTAAAACGTCGATATCCATTCCAGATCAAGTCGTCATCGCTGAAGTTGATGGACAGCTCATCGACCGAGCCATCCGCAATGTTATAGATAACGCCATGCTTCATGGTGCTTCCGGTAAATACCTTGGCATTCAATTGTGTGAACAAAAAGGACAAGTGATCATGGCGATTACAGACCGCGGATCTGGCATTCTTGAAGAACAGCAAAAGCTCATCTTTGAACGCTTTTTCCAAGGTAGCCAAGAGCGGAAAAATGAAGGCTTCGGGATCGGTCTTTCCCTCGTCCAAGAGATCGTCGAAGCGCACCATGGCACCATCCATGTAAAGAGTGAACGAAACGTTGAGACGACGTTTGTCATCGTGTTGCCTCGAACGGATCATGGCGATCAAGCGAAAGCTCCAAAAAGCGATCGGAAATAATAGTAAAACCGCTAAGTCTCTTTTAGAATTAGCGGTTTTATGACACTTTTTATTTAACTTGACCGTTTCTCTCCGTTACTTTTTAATGAATTGTCACCAAATCCAAGCTCTTATACACTCCAAAAACATTTAATGGCTGATCTTTCTAATCAATGAGGATTTTGATTGTCACAGGCATTTCACTTTTGACGTGATTCGTTGTCACCTTTAACCCGTCAGCGGTTCGCTCCCAATTCGGTTTTTCATCAAAGCCTAAAACAGCAACGTCTTTAATTAGGCCATGAAAATGAGGCAGCTTAGACGCGTCCTGCTCAGCTAGCGATTGAATGTTGACTTTTCCATCTTCCGGATAATTCAATACAGTCGCATAAAGGTAGGAGCCATTCACTGTAAAGCGAATATCTTCGGCCGTAAACTGTTTTGATTTCTCATCTGTAAATTGTCCCTCTTGGACTTCTGTAGGTCCCTCACCAAACTTCCGCCAAACTTGACTATGATAAATCGCCTCACCGTTCACGTTTAGCCAGTCACCAATCTTGAGCAGAATTTCCTTATCCTCATCAGGGATCGTTCCGTCTGCCTTCGGTCCGATATTTAATAATAAACTCCCATTTTTACTGACAATATCGACAAGGTCACAAATCAATTCATTCGCCGTTTTGTAATCATTATTTTCTGTGTAGCACCAGGAGTTTTTTGCTACGGAAGTATCTGTTTGCCAAAAGTAAGGCTTCTGTTCGGCAAATTGTCCTCTTTCTATATCGATCACAGCCGTACCGAACATAAAGGCATCGTGTTTATAGTTGATCGCGACGTCAATTCCCCACTCATCGGCACGATTATAATAATACGCCGCAAATTTTTTCAAATAAGGTTTAACTGACTGATGCTGAATCCACCAATCGAACCACATGATTTTCGGTCGATAGCGATCAACAATTTCGCACGTACGAATGAGCCAATCCTCAAGAAACGCTTTCGACGGGGACGGACTATGTAAATCATGGTGTTTCGGCTCAGGCATGGCTGGCCAATAGAAATCCCCTCTTTCAAGCGGCTCGTTAATATCACTAGCAAATTCTTTTCCGTGCCCCATAAAGAACCAATGTTCTATCCGATGTGACGAGGTACTTAACGGAATGTTTCTTTTTTCTAATGCCGAGCCTAATTCACCGACGATGTCGCGCTCTGGTCCCATTTCATAGGCATTAAAACGAGAGAAATCGCTTTTATACATTTGAAAGCCATCATGATGTTCCGCGACAGGCATGACATACTTTGCACCCGCGTTTTTAAACAGCTCGGCCCATTCATCTGGATTAAACTGCTCGGCTTTAAACATTGGGATAAAGTCTTTATAGCCAAAATCCTTATGATTTCCATACGTTTGAATGTGGTGCTCATATTCCTTCGAGCCTTGAATGTACATATTTCTAGGGTACCATTCATTTCCAAACGCAGGGACCGCGTACACCCCCCAGTGAATGAAGATACCAAACTTCGCATCACGGTACCATTTTGGTAATTCATATTGCGATAGCGAATCCCAATTGTCTTTAAACCGTCCTTTTTGAATCACACGATCAATGTCTTTTAAATAATCTGTAATTTTTTGCTCCATCATCGTTTTCCTCCTAGGTATTAGTACAATTGATCCTACTCTCATGAGAATGTACAAAGTAATGCCTTTTATATCATAAAACACGTCCTTCTCATTTAGCGCTTACCATTCGTAAACGAGCTTCTCTCCATTTCGCCAATTTGATCATGAGACATAAGAATATTGTCTCTGTAAATTGCCAAAGACACACTAGCTTTTTCCCTACAAAGAACCTTTTCAATTAGATACTACCTTAGTTTTTATGTGAGCGGTAACATTTTAGCACAATCTATCCCTACAAATCTGCATGGGAAAAGCGATAAAAAAAACGCGCACACTTCAAAGATAAAGTGTGCGCGCTTCTTTAAGTATGGAGCCAAGGGGGCTCGAACCCCTGACCTCTACGCTGCCAGCGTAGCGCTCTCCCAGCTGAGCTATGGCCCCTCGTTTTATCCGACAACAATTATTATAGAGAAAATGCTGGTAAAATGCAACACTTTTTTCTTATATACGGATAAAAAACGAGCTCATTTTTCCTCACAACTGTGTTTGGAAATATTCACTAAAAATTTTGTTGAATGTTCCAATGCTTGGTTTGTAAACACGCTTAAATAGCATGACCAATGCCTTATCAGTCTTAGCAATCACTTCATTCAACGTTTTCAACAGTTTCGTTTTAGGAAACAAAATCTGCCTCCATCTCTTGAACCAGCTGCGCGCCTAGCTCATACATCTCGTCAGGCACGTCGGTATCAGGATCCTCTGGACTTTGAAATTGGTTCACGGAAGCCGTAATGTTGCTTGATGATGCTTTGTAATCAATCGACCGCTGGTACTGATGGCCAAGGACAAAAGGCTGACCAATCACTACAGTCGCTTCAGGCTCATCTAACGGAGCGCCTGCTGAAGTGATCGGGATGCGAACAAAATAATACGTTTCCTCTCCCGGAAGGCGATAATCAAAAAAGCCATGGTCATAATCCCAGCTTCCGCCTAACGCAAACCCTTTTTTCTCCATCATTTGTGCTAAACGGTGCATCTTCATTTGCTTGCCTTCAAGTGCAGACGGAATCGTTCTCACCGAAGCCCACTCCCTTTTAATCAAATTGACATTATGTATTAAACTTCCCGGTCGCTTAAAATGTATACAATAGATGTTTCGCGCACGAAAAAACCGCTCGACCTCGAGCGGCTTTCTTCATTAATATTGTTATTGCTGTTTACTAAGGACGCTTTCGCGGACGTCGTGGGCGGCTTTCACCATCACTTTAAGCGCTTCGACGGTTTCTTTTTCAGCACGGGTTTTCAAACCACAATCTGGATTTACCCAAAATTGTTCAGGGTCTAGCACGGTGAGTGCACGCTTAATATTTTGCACCATTTCTTCTTGCGTCGGGACGCGTGGCGAATGAATATCGTATACGCCGAGACCAATGCCCTTATCATAGTGATCATCCTCAAACGCAGAGACAAGCTCTCCATGACTTCTCGACGTTTCAATGGAAATAACATCAGCGTCAAGAGCGTCAATCGACTTAATGATTTTGTCAAATTCGCTATAGCACATATGCGTATGAATTTGCGTTGTCGGCTTGACAGCACTCGTCGCTAAGCGGAATGATTCTACGGCATCATTCAAATAAGCTTCATGTAAATTCTTCTTCAGTGGAAGTCCTTCGCGAAGCGCTGGCTCATCAACTTGGATCATCGTGATGCCATTCTCCTCTAAGTGACGAATTTCTTCACGTAAGGCAAGACCAATTTGCAGGACAACGTCTCTTCTTGAGACGTCGTTACGGACGAATGACCAGTTTAAAATCGTAATCGGACCGGTCAGCATTCCTTTGACAGGACGGGACGTTAATGACTGAGCATATTTGCTTTCTGCAACTGTCATCGGTTCTCTAAACGCAACATCTCCGTAAATGACGGGTGGCTTTACGCAACGCGAACCATAAGATTGTACCCAGCCGTACCGAGTGAAGGCAAAGCCGTCGAGCTTTTCGCCGAAGTATTCAACCATGTCGGTCCGTTCAAATTCACCGTGAACGAGGACATCGATATCAAGCTCCTCTTGGATATCAACCCAACGTTTCGTCTCAGCTTGAATGAATGCTTCGTACTCTTCGTTGCTTTTCTCTTTTCTTCGCCATTTGAGACGTTCTTGACGAACAGTTTGCGTCTGTGGCAACGAACCGATGGTTGTTGTAGGTAGCAAAGGCAATTGAAATGCTTCTTTCTGTTTTTCTTTTCGCTCTGCATAAGGTGAAGCTCGATGAAAATCTTCATCTGTCAAAGCGGCAACTGCTTGACGAACTTCATTTTTTTGCCGTCCTGGCGCTTCTTGAAGCGTTGCTAGTGCTTTTAACTGGAGGTCCGCACCTGTTGTTTTCCCAGCCGCCCAATCACTAACGATTGACAGCTCAGTTAATTTTTCATCAGCAAAGGCTAGTCCATCACGCAGCCACGACGGCAAATCCTTCTCCAATTCAACCGTAACCGGAACATGAAGCAGACTGCATGAAGGCTGAATCACGATGTCTGGCGTAAGAGCGTTCAGCGCTTTTACGAGCACACCAACCGTTTGAATATCAGACCGCCAAATATTTCGGCCATTTAAAACCCCAGCAAATAACGTTTTCCCTTCAGGAAACCCTGACTCAGTAAGGGTTTTTAGCTGTGTTTCGCCATCGTGGACGAAATCGAGTCCAAAGCCATCGACATTAGACTTTTTAATGATTTCCCAATGCGCAATATTTGAAAAATACGTTTGTAGCTTGAGGTTAAGTTGCGGAAGCTCTGCTTTAATATCATTATACAATTCAGCAATTGTTTGAACTTCTTCTGTCGTTAAGCTAGTAGACAAGATCGGCTCATCGACTTGCACCCAAGCAGCACCGTCTTTTTCCAGTTGCTTAAAGATGTTGATATAAATAGCTTTAAGCTCGTTTAAACGCTCTGAAAATTGCTCAACACCTTTGGATAAAGAAAGAAATGTATAAGGTCCGACGATCACCGGTACACCGCCGTCAATGCCAATTTCTTTTGCTTCGTTAAAAGCATCACTCCAACGATTATGGACAAGTGCCGGCTTTGTCTTGTCATCAAATTCTGGCACGATGTAATGGTAATTGGTATTGAACCATTTCGTCATCTCTGAAGCGACCCCGTCTTTTGTTCCGCGTGCAATGGCAAAATATGTGTCCAAACCGGGTGTGTCTTCTAGTGAACGAAATCTTTCAGGGATAATATTTAAGCTCCATGCTGTATCAAGAATATGATCATACCAAGAAGAGTCAGCTACAGGAATAAAATCAAGGTTTTTCTTTTGTTGCTTTTCTAAATTTTCAATCCGAATGTTTTTTAACGCGTCCTTGAGAGTCTCTTCAGTTGTCTCGTTTTTCCAAAAAGCCTCTAATGCTTTTTTCCATTCCCGGTGAGCGCCAATTCGTGGATAGCCAATGTTTGCAGTTTTCATCTTATCCTCCTCGGTCTGTGTAAGTCATTGATTCATTTAACAAAAAAAACCTCTCCTAAGAGCGGAGAGGTCTGGTCACGTTCCTTCGCTCTCATCTCTCAAAGCTCTATCGCTTTGCAGGATTTAGCACCTTATTCAGATCTTCGTCTGAATGGTTGCCGGGTTTCACAGGGCCAGTCCCTCCACCGCTCTTAATAAGAGAGTATTTAATTATGAGTTATATCCTAGCACTAGATAAAATCATCTGTCAAACCTTTTTTTGAAGATTTTACGTTAAGCGATCTTTTAGCTCGTTTAAACGCTCTTCAAAGCCGGGCTTCCCTAGTAGAGCAAACATGTTTTGCTTATACGCTTCGACACCAGGCTGATCGAATGGGTTAACACCCAACAAGTAACCACTCATCGCGCATGCTTTCTCAAAGAAATAGACGAGATAACCGAAGTGATAGGCGTCGCGCTTAGCAATATGCACGTTCAAGTTCGGAACGCCGCCATCAATATGAGCTAGACGAGTACCTTCTTGCGCTTTTTTATTTACAAAGTCAAGGTCTCGACCACCTAAGTAATTTAAGCCATCTAAATTATTCTCGTCTTTCTCAATCAAAATTTGCGCACCTGGCTCCTCGACAGAGAGGACTGTTTCAAATAAATCTCTGCGTCCTTCTTGGACATATTGACCTAAGGAATGTAAGTCAGTTGAGAAATTGGCAGAAGATGGGTAGATCCCTTTCAGGTCTTTCCCTTCACTTTCTCCAAATAACTGCTTCCACCATTCAGAGAAATATTGCAAAGAAGGCTCGTAATTAATAAGCATTTCAATCGTATAGCCTTTGTTATACAAAACGTTTCTTACAGCAGCATACTGATACGCTTCGTTATCGTGAACGTTTGGCGCGCTGTAAGCTTCACGGGCATCTGCCGCTCCTTGCATCATATCTTGAATAGAAATACCACTGACCGCAATTGGTAACAGACCAACAGCAGTGAGCACAGAGTAACGCCCACCGACATCATCGGGAATGACGAAAGTTTCATAACCTTCTTCAGACGCCAATGTCTTTAAAGCCCCTTTTTCTTTATCCGTCGTTGCAAAAATACGCTTTTTCGCCTCATCTTTGCCATATTTTTCTTCCATCCACGTTTTCATATGGCGAAATGCAATCGCGGGCTCCGTTGTCGTTCCTGATTTCGAAATCACATTCACAGAAACGTCTTTGTTTTTTAAGACGTCTTGCAAATCCGCTACATATTGTGCAGAAATGTGGTGACCTAAGAAGATAATTTGCGGCGCCTTGCGGTCTTCTTTGTCAATGATATTGTAAAAGCTATGGTTTAACATTTCTAAGGCAGCACGGGCACCAAGATACGAACCACCAATCCCGATGACAATCAAAACATCGGAATGATCTTTAATCTGAGCTGCTGCTTTTTCAATGCGGGCAAACTCTTCCTTGTCATAATCAACTGGTAAATCGACCCAGCCCAAATAATCAGCGCCTGCGCCTGTTTTCTCATGAATACTTTTATGTAATGTTGAGACCGTCTGTTGTAAATAATCAATTTCATGAGGCTGAAAAAAGGACAGTGCTTCTTCATAAGAAAAATGTAGTGGTTTAGTCATCATGTACCTCCATTATGCTAGTCGCTCTATGTTTATTTTACCACGTTACACTCATAAAACCTAGCATACTTTCAAAAAAATCCACCCATACGAAACATTTGTCTCACTCACACTTACAAAGAGGCTCGTAAAATGGCCTCACAATCTGAAGCATTTAGCGTAGAAAACTGCCCAAATGGTCCGTTTTCCATTGCCTGTTCAACGATCGTCGGGAGCGTATTTTCTTCAATACCATAATCAGCTAATCGTTCTGGTGCACCAAGAGATGTCCAAAACACACGTAATTTTTCAATCCCCTCTAAAGCAATCTCTTCATCAGTTTTTCCAAGTGGATGAACTTCAAATACACGGATGGCAAATTGTTTGAAGCGCTCAACATTTTCTTGCAACACATGCTGCATCCAATGAGGGAAAATAATAGCCAGCCCTCCTGCGTGCGGGATGTCATGAACCGCAGAAATCGCATGCTCTAAATTGTGACACGCCCAATCACCACGAACACCCATCGATAACGTACCATTGAGCGCCATTGTACCGGCATACAAAATCGTTTCTCGGTGGGTAATGTTTGACAAATCCTTTAATAGCTCAGGTGCCGTTGCAATGACTGTTTTTAACAACCCTTCATTAAAGCGATCCTGTACGTGCGTATTCTCATCATGATGAAAATATTGTTCAAAGCAATGGGACATTATATCAACCATGCCATAAACAGTATGGTCTTTTGGCACCGTTACTGTATGTCGCGGATCAAGTAACGAAAAAGCTGGAAAGACGTGTGGGCTGCCCCAACTATCTTTTTCTTTTGTCTCCCAGTTCGTGATAACAGAACCAGAGTTCATTTCCGAACCGGTTGCAGCAAGCGTCAAAATAGTTCCGAAAGGCATTGCACGTTCAACCGTGACTTTCTTTTGGACAATGTCCCATGCATCGGCATCATGAAGCGACGCAGCAGCGATAAGCTTTGTACAATCGATCACACTTCCCCCGCCCACTGCAAGGATGACATCGACATCGTTTTCCTTACAAATTTGCACACCTTTGCGCGCTGTTTCTACGCGTGGGTTTGGCTCGACGCCTGCTAATTCAAAAACGGTCTTATTCGCTTCCTGTAAAAGTTTCACAACGTGATCATACAAACCGCTGCGTTTAATGCTTCCGCCTCCATAAACGAGAAGAATTTTTGAGCCGTATGGTTCGAGCTGTTCAATCAGCTGTTCGGTAACCCCTTCGCCAAAAATAAGTCGGGTCGGATTATGATATACAAATGTTTGCATTGCAATTCATCTCTCCCTTTTGCCTTTTTCTCATTATGCATGAACTTGATAGAACTTGAAAAGCATTTCGTCTCGCGAGTGAATAGGATGCCATCGATTTGCGCACATTAAAAAAGAAAAAAATCACCTTAAGGAGGGATGTTCGTGAGTACACTTCAGCGCATCGCTTTATTGTTAATCATCATCGGTGCGATCAACTGGGGCCTTATCGGATTTTTCCAGTTTGATCTCGTCGCAGCTATTTTTGGTGGACAAGATGCTGCTTTAGCACGCATCATCTATGGCTTAGTAGGAATTAGTGGCTTAATCGCCTTGTCACTACTTTTTAAACCAGCAGAAGTGACGGAAACGGAGCCTGACCGAAACTATTCATAACAAAAAGGTGACTCCTGCAGCCAATAGGCCAAAGGGTCACCTTCTTTCATCTCGTTATTGTCTTGCTTGAAAGAGAAGAGCATCCCAATCAATTTTCCAGCTGTTTTCATCCTTAAGGAAGCGAACGAAATAAGGCGTACTTATCGCTGTTTCATCAGTCACCCACATCAATATTTTCCCCATGTCATCTGGCAGCGTCTTTATTTTACCTTCTGTTAACGTGAGCCAATATGGCGACAAATAAGGGCTAGATTTCTCGATATTTATCTCTTCACTTTCCCTTGATACCACTAATTTCTCAGCTAAGTCAAATGCATTTTCTTCAATCGCTTTAGCAAAAAACTGGGCTACTTCGATAGGGAGCAATTTTTCAAGCGACATAGCAGATTGATCTAGTTTCCATTTTTCGTAACGCTGATCTAAAGGCTCTTTTAACGGCAAAATAGGCTCTTGAATATCTTCAGCACTTCTCTCTACTTCCAAATTTTGCGCTAATCCATTAACGACAAAAGCCTGAACCTCTTCACTCGTTTGAAAGCCATTGTTTTCTAATAGAGAATAGAACGATTGTACAGTAAAAAAGGTTAACGTATTCGGGTAGTTAATCAAAAAGCGTTCGTAGCTTGATTGCACTTCCTGTTTTAAATATCCATTTTCTTGAAATGAAGAATGCGATTCTCCTTTACCTAAATAAAGATAAAGGTGCTCGTGATATTGTTGTAGCATTTTTTCAACCAACATAAAATCAGCTTGTGGAAATGTTTGTAAATACCACTCAATATCAACAATTCGATCGGATAAATCGTTCCATGAAAGGTTTTCTGCTTGTATAGTAACAACATGATTTTGCAATTGAATAAATCTGGAAATCTTTTCATTTGTGATCTTTCTAAATGTCTGATCCAGGAATGACCAATCAATTTGTAAATCCGTTTGTTGTAAAGTATAGCCTTGAGAGGTAAGCGCTTCTTCCGACCACTCTCCCATATGACTTGCTAATAACGGCCTTAATTCCATTTGCTTTTTCACGAGACGAGTGAGTTCATCTGAGCGTAAGTCAACACCTAGATTGGTCGAATTTGTCAGCCTTTGGATTGTTTCTGCAGGTGATTCAAGTTTTTTTTCTAACTCTTCAACACTAATTCGATATAGCGCCTCTGCTTCTTCCTCCCCCATCTCGGATAATTTCTCTTTACTATGTGCCGCAAACTTTTCAGCTTCCTTGATAAACTCAAGATCAGCTGGTACTTTAGACAGCTGAAGTTTCTCGATGAATAGCTCTTGCACTAAGGCATCGAATTTGTTATCAAGCTCAACATCAAATTGAGGGTTTGTCGTCTCTACACTATTTTCAGATGAATTAGATAACGTCAGATTGGATTGCAATAAACCATTTCCAAGCATGCCCCCGATGACGACAAGCCCTGCGATGCTAGCAATAAGCGGTGCCTTTCGAAATCGCCGAACTTTAAATGCTGGTTTCTCCCTCCGCTCCTGTTGTATCTCCTTCATTATCTTGTCTTGATCAGAGAAGCGAGGCATTTGGTTGTATGTATTTTTTAGCTGTTGAAGTTGTTTTTCCAGCTGTTGATCATCCAAGATGCGACCCCTCCTGACTTTTTTTAATCTCTTGCTTTAAGAGCTCCTTCGCTCTAAACATTCTCGTTTTTACCGTAGCTAAAGATACTTGCATAATCTCAGCAATTTCGTTGTATTTTCGATCCTGAAAATAATACAACACCAACGGAACACGATATTTTTCATCTAATGACTGCACACATTGATGCAGAATGCGGTCTTGTTCGGATTGTAAAACAGATTCTTCAGCAGCTGCACAGCTTTCTTCAGTCTGTCGGTCTTGCTTTAACTTGACGACCTTACGATCATATTGTGTTTTTTTCCGTGCCAAATCTCGTGTTGTATTTAATGTAATTTTATATAACCATGTGGAAAATTTAGCTTGTTGATACTGCCCTAAAAATCGATATACGCGAATAAATACTTCTTGTGCGATGTCTTCAACCTCATGAGGTCGATTGCCGAGCTGATAAGCAAAACGCTCAACGACCGGAGCATAAATCTCTACCAGCCTTTGAAATGCTGCCATGTTTCCTTTTTTAGCTCGACGGATCAAATTTGCTTCATCCATTCATTGATCCCCCTTCCACACATGTAAACGGACGATTTAGAGAAATTGTTTCACATTTAAGGTATTTTTTCCCCATAAAAAAACGTGAGATTGACAACCTCTCACGTTTGAAGGTAAATAACAACATCATTTTTGCTATTCACTTTTTTTCGTTTATCAACAAGCGAATGCTTAAGGCTTTGTCGAGACCGCTTCAGAGGCTTCTTCTTGAGAGGAAGCAAGATAGCTGCTAACAAACCGCTCCATTCGACGAATCGCCTCTTGCAAGTGATCCATCGAGGAAGCATAAGAGCAACGAATGTGCCCTTCACCACTTGGCCCGAACACATTTCCCGGCACAACTGCAACCTTTTCTTCGTTTAACAACGCCTCAGCAAATTCGACGCTCGATAGCCCTGTCGGACGAATGGATGGAAAAGCGTAAAAAGCGCCACCTGGTTTATGACAAGGTAAGCCAATCTCCTCAAAAGACCGCACGATGTAATTCCGCCGACGCTGATAGCTTTTTTTCATGTGCACAACATCATCCCAGCCGTTTCTCAACGCTTCTAAAGCGCCATATTGGGCAGTTGTCGAAGCACACATCGTCGTATACTGATGAATTTTCAGCATTGCCTGCACAATGGCTTCTGGACCGAGAGCAAATCCGAGTCGCCAGCCCGTCATTGCAAACCCTTTAGAAAAGCCATTAATAATAATGGTGCGCTCTTTCATGCCATCAAGAGAAGCGATCGACGTGTGCGGCTCATCATAACTCAATTCTGAATATATTTCATCTGAGATGACGACCAAATCATGTGCGACACATAATTCAGCAAGATCAGCTAAACTCTTTTTATCCATCACGGTGCCAGTCGGATTATTAGGTGAACAGATTAAAATGGCTTTTGTCCGCTCTGTAATGGCTGCCTCAATTTGCTCCACTGTCGGAATAAAGTGTGTGACATCAGTTGTATCTACTGGCACTGGCACACCACCAACCAATTGAACAACTGGAAGATAAGACACAAAACTCGGGCGGACAACAATGACTTCATCTCCAGGGTTCACGATGGCTCGAATCGCTAAATCAATCGCTTGACTCGCACCAACAGTCACGAGAACCTCTTCTAACGGGTCATAAGCTGTATTATATTTCGATGCATAATAGTAAGCGATTTCTTGTCTTAATTCGGGAATGCCTGGATTTGCTGTATATGACGTATACCCTTCTTCAAGTGATAGGATACTCGCCTCACGAATTTTCCACGAAGTCGTAAAATCAGGCTCTCCCACACCAAGGGAGATCACGCCTTCCATACTCGCGGCCAAGTCAAAAAAACGGCGAATTCCTGATGGCTCAAGGTCAGACGCGGTTTTGGATAGAAAGCGGTCGCTCATGGAGAAACCACGATCCTTTTATCTGAATCACCCTCATCAAAAATGGTGCCGTCATGCTTATATTGCTTCATAATAAAGTGGGTTGTCGTCGATAGTACCGAATCAAGCGTAGACAATTTTTCCGATACAAACTGTGCCACTTGAGCCATGCTCTTGCCTTCAACGGTGACAGATAAATCATAGGCACCGGACATTAAGTACACAGATTTTACTTCATCGTAGCGATAAATGCGGCGAGCGATTTCATCAAAACCGACTTCGCGCTTCGGCGTCACTTTGACATCAATCATCGCTTTGATTGTAGAATCCCCTTCAACCTTAGCCCAGTCGATCACTGCTGCATATTCGACGATGACTTTCTTATCTTCTAGGTGTTTAATAATCTCTGCCGTTTCTTCGACAGACAGGTCAATCATCTTAGCAATCGTGTCAATTGACTGTCGGCCGTTATGTTCGATAATTTCTAACACTTCAATCTCTTTTTCATTCATTTTGTCTCACCTACACTTTTAATGATGACCTCATACGAAGAGCTAATACAAACAGTATAACAAACCTACACGTGTGCTACGACATGGATTATTCTTCCCTAGATCGATTCATTCCATATTTACATTATCCTCGGCCTATCTTGTCCAATGGTGTCACGTGACGACAACGTGGGGAATACGATAAAATAGACTTGAAGCTTGGTGTAAAAAGGATGAGGTGTTTCATGAAACCGATACGCGGATTTATTGACTATCACAGAACGAACATCTACTATGAGCACTGGCCGCACCCCAATCCAGACGCTCCAAAAGCTGTGCTCGTTCATGGCTTTTTATCGTCTTCGTTTAGCTTTCGTCACTTAATGCCATTATTGCATCAAGAATACCATATACTCACACTCGATCTCCCACCATTTGGAAAATCCGAAAAATCTAGACGACTGATTTATTCATATGAAAATTATGGTGCGATCGTGAACGCTCTAATCGCTCAACTGAATTGGATGAACTGTATTGGCATCGGCCATTCGATGGGTGGGCAAGTGCTATTAAATGCGGCTTCCCAAAAGACAAATCGCTGGGCTGGTTTAGCCCTTCTAGGTTCATCCGGCTACTTAAAACCAGTTAAAAAATTCATTTATTACTCATATATCCCTTTCTTTTCACACCTCTTAAAATATGCACTTGCCAAAACTGGTGTAAAGGGGAATCTCTACAACGTCGTTTATCGCCGCTCCTCGGTGACAGCAGAGATGATTCAAGGCTATGCTGAACCTTTTAAACATCCGAAAATTTTTCCTGGGCTCGTTCGTTTTTTACGACATCGAGAGGGAGATCTTCAGAGTGAGACATTGCAGCGCATCCACCTCCCCATTCGTTTGCTCTGGGGCGCTCATGATCGCGTTGTACCTTTAACAGTCGGCCGGCGTCTCGAAAAGGATTTGCCTCAGTCTAAGCTTCACATTTTTGAAGATGCTGCCCATTTATTACCAGAGGAAAAGCCAGAAGAGATGCACCGGCAAGTCATCGATTTCACCCGCTCAATTCACTGGCGTCAAGCACTTATTTTATAATGACGCGCCCTTCGGCTGTTCCAACAAGGACAGTGTCGGCAATGTTGGTAAATAAGCCGTTTTCAACGACGCCTGGTAACATATTTAATTGCTGGCTCAGCTTTTCAGGGGCAGTAATTGGATAAAAGTCACAATCAAGAATAATGTTGCCATTGTCCGTCATGTATGTCTCACCATCTTTTTTACGCACTGTTGACTTACCACCGAGCTGTTCAATGTCATAAGCCGTCCGGTCAAGACCGTACGTGACCACTTCTACAGGTAGCGGAAATTGCCCTAGCCGATCGACAATTTTAGACTCATCGGCAACGATAATGACACGAGTTGACGCCATCGCCACCATTTTTTCCCTTAATAAAGCGCCACCGCCGCCTTTAATTAACTGCAGTTCAGGGTCAACCTCATCGGCACCATCTATCGTGACATCGATGTGAGAAACATCTCTAAATGTCACAAGGGGGATTCCCAGACGCTTCGCTTGCTCCTCAGTCGCAATCGAAGTTGGAATCCCTTGTACTTTTAACCCTTGCTGTACCATTTCGCCAATTTTTTCTATAGTCCAGTAAACCGTAGACCCTGTTCCTAAACCGAGCGTCATCCCATCTTCGACATAAGCTGCTGCCTTGTCTCCAACCAATTTTTTAATTTCTTTTGACATCGTTCATCCTCCATAACAAATTGAGCCGACGCCCCATTTTAGACAGGCTTGGATGTTCGTCCAAACATCTGTAATGCTTCTGAATACGATAGAGAGTATAGAGAGAAAATAAACGACTCCTAGAGTACAACTTCACCCAATCTGATTGCCATGAAGTACATTCCTTCTCTCCTCAGATCGAATCAGTCCGTTTCTTTATAGGGCTGGTTCTTTTTTTCTTGTTGAAATGTCTGTTCGAATGACCACGTACGTTTTTCTTCCTGCAATGGTACAGGCAATGCATTCCATTGCTTTTCAAAAAACGCATGTGTGTAGGACTTATGAATAATGCCATAACGATAGCCTTCTTTACGAAGCTCGTCAAGCGCATGTGTAACTAACGCTGTAGCCAATCCTTTTTGCCGAAAACCTTCGCGTATAAACAAATGACCAATTGTACCTGGCGGCGTATTATACTGAAAAAGAAGACCCATTGGCTCTCCTGCTTCTTCAACGGTATAAAAAAACCTTTCTCAGGATCGGGGTATAAGACCCCAGCTTCAAAACGAGCCATTTCCATCAACGAAGTGACCGTATCATTGACATTTTCATTCTTTCGAAGCCGTAAAAGGGCTGATGTCTCCAATGACGAGATCGTATGCAGATCCACAAGCATATCACGTGGCTTTAGAAGCTGTTGAGCGATGACACCTTGACCAAATATCTCGATGACGCGCTTCCAAGATGGGGGCTGTTTACGATGAAAGGCTCGGATAACATGAAAAACATCTAAAAATGTATTTCCTGTCTTCTCCATCTCAAACATCGCTTCAGTCATAATCTCATGAAGTTCATCCGTCACAGCAGGGACATGTAAAGATCCATAAGAAAACGAAGCTACAGATGACGCTTCTGTTGGTACGCTCAACCCGTTCATTTCTCCTGGCATCACTGTAAGCCAGCGATCTTCATACAAACAAGCGAGACAAGCATTTACGACTGCTTCACTCGTTAAAACTGTCTCATTTACTAACGACGCTGCAAGCTGAAACACGTGATTAACGCGGGGAGTGACTTGAGCCTGTTGTTTGTATGGAGGTATGAGGCTTTTCGTTAAAATAATTTTACTCTGCCCTTTTTCATCGACTTCTACACTTGTCACAGAAAAACCGGACTGAATATTTAAGAGCAACATTTCTCTCCATTTATTATATGTATGGGTTTCCACTACTGTGTACCGATGTCTGCGAAGCCATGTGTGCTGCAATCGCATCAATGTACTCGCGATGTTCCGCCTGCGATGCGCTGGATCTACACAGCCCATCCAACTATAGTGATGATCAGGCTCTCGATCATAACCCATTTTAAAACCAACGACTTTTCCTTGGTCCACTGCGACGAATACGAGGAGCGGTTCATAGGTTCTCATCTTTCTAAACAGCACATTTGGATTGCCGCCAAATACAGCACTATACAACTGTAACAGTTCATTTAAAACCGAACTTGGCAACGATCCTTGATACATTTCATAGGTCATCATCATCCGCCTTCACGGTTTTATTTATATCTATTTTACAGAAAAATGAACTGTTTTGAAAGGTGTATAAAAAGCTTGCAACAATTTTTCAAGACTAGAATTCAAATAAACTTTCGATAAAATAATGAAAGGAGGAGATAAAAATGAAGCGAATTGCTGTTTTTTGTGGTTCCAGCGAAGGAGCTACATCACAATACAAAGAAGGCGCAACTGCTTTAGGAAAAGAACTTGCTAAACAAGGCATCACGCTTGTCTATGGAGGGGCGAGTGTAGGGCTTATGGGCACTGTCGCCGATGCAGCTTTAGAGAATGGCGGAAAAGTCATCGGTGTCATTCCACAAATGCTAGAGGATCGGGAAATTTCCCATCAGCATTTAACAGAAATACATGTCGTCAATACAATGCATGAACGAAAAGCTAAAATGGCCGATTTAGCCGACGGTTTTATCGCATTACCTGGAGGTCCCGGCACGTTAGAGGAATTCATCGAGATCTTTACTTGGGCTCAACTAGGTGTCCACGAGAAACCGTGTGGCCTGCTCAATATCAATGACTACTATGAACCACTCATTTCTTTGTTTAACCATATGGCCGATGAACAGTTTTTACATGAAAAATACCGTAAGATGGCCCTTGTTGATTCAACCCCACAAGCATTAATTGAACAAATGCACTCCTATCAGCCTCCATCTGTGAAGACGTATTGAACAACATCTCATAAAAAGCAAAAAAGAGCATCCAATAATGGATCTGCATCTCTGATGATCCATTTTTCGTCAGCACCGTTTAATCAGCTATGGCGTATCCCAGTGTAGATAAAGTCACTTCAGACTTTATCTACACTTTTTTTGGAAGACTTACCACCTCTCCCGTCTCTTTGACTAACATACATTATGAACAGGCAAACGAGACGAAAAATGATAGTTATGAGCGTGTGTTAACAGACTGCAAAAGACTTTCAGCCTCCTACTCAGTTGTTTTGCCGAGAAAAAAATCACCTACAGCTTGCAATGCTTCTTTCGCATCCTGTCCAGTCGTGACGATTGTAATTTCATCGCCCTCATGAATAAATGCAGCAACAAGCCCTAATAGACTCTTCGCATTCGTCTGCCGGTTGTTTTTGTGAATAATGACGTCTGACTCAAATTGATGAACCATATGAATAAACGTCTGTATGTTTGGTTGTGTCATCGTCACGCGACTCACTGTTTCTTTAATAAAGCTCACTGTGTTGTCCAACTCCTTTCCCCTTACATTATGTAAGCTAGATCGTTTTGTTGTGTGTGTTTGTTTTGACGTACTAGAAACATTTTTAATAAACACATGATCCCAAACAAAGGATAATACCAGTCTTCCGGTATGAAGTAAAGGTCATCAACTCGTCAAACGGTAAAACGATAAAAAAACTGCCCGAAGTCGGACAGTCTCTACATTGACTTAACAGCTGTTGCTGATCTGGTAAATTGTCACGCAATATATAGATCAAACAAGCGGATTGTCTTAATGAACATACGAGCGGATTCTTGTAAGATCGAAAGACAAGACCTGCCCTAACGAGAAAAGCCACGGTTTTTCAGGCTGTTCGCTGATCGCCAGCCTACTTCGCAAAGCTATACGTTGCTTGCTGCGGGTTGACCGAGAAATTCTTCGATTGCCGATACAGCTTCCTCCGCATCAGTTCCACTCGCCTCAATCGTCAAAGAAACACCGTCTTTAATCGGAATCGCCATAAGACCCATCATGCTCTTTGCATCGACTGTAAACGACCCTCGCCGAATTTTCACATCGGATAAGTATTGACCTGCCAATTGACAAAAAGCAATGGTCGTCGCTTGATCAAGCGTTCTCTTACATTGAATCTCTTTCTGAACTTCCTCCATTTACATTCATCCCTCCGCCTTCATAGTTGAACCCTTTCACTCTATGCGCTCAAAGGATCAATCATTCCTATTTTATCGATCAACCCACTCTTTTTTGAGCAGTCCATAAATGTGATGGTCAACGTAGCCAGAGGTGAGCCACTCTGCCTCACGAACTGTACCCTCTAATGTGAAGCCTAAACGCTCCGGAATACGCTTACTTTTTTCGTTTTCAGTCGCACAGCGAATTTCAACACGATGTAGTCCGTAAGCATAAAAAGCATAATCAATCATTGCACTGACAGCTTTCGTCATGACTCCTTTTCCGGTGTATCGATCTGCCAGCCAATAACCAAGACTTGTATTTTTACTAAACCAATCAATTGATTGAAAACCGACGTTACCTGCCACTTCCCCATTATATTCAATGACTGCTTGAAAGCCATCGTTTTTCTGATATTGTTCTAAAGAGCGCTGTACAAAAGAGATCATATAGTCAGGGCTTGTCGCATGATCAACCCAGCCGAGCCATTGACGAAGCTGTGTGCGATGCGCTGATATCAAGCGGTACATCGGTTGTACATCAGACATGCGCGTGAGCCGAACGGTCACATCCGTTGAGGGTGATAGCTTAATGTCATTTGATTGATGACGTTTAAACATCTCTTTCTTCCTCATGCTTTACGTTTTGCCCCTTTCACATAAAACTCTTATAAACAGCTGGATTGCATGCCAGCCATCACTTTTACGCCCGGCAATATACAAAGGAATTAAGTTCACTACCCCTACCCATAAATGAAAATAGGCTGTCCATTGCCAGATAAATGTCTTTGGGAAGGTTATAAACATCACCCATGCACAAATAAGATTAATGACAGGACCTGCTAATGCAATAAGAATGCCCTTCCCTGCCGAAAAGGCGTGATCTGAGCTAATCGTTTTTGTATATCCTCCTAAAAACCACCATTGCCTAATACTTACACCGATCCTTTGCCATACCCCACTAAACACCTCACGTCCTTTGCCTAAGACAATGGTGCTATCATTCCGCCCAAGGAGGCGGCCAGCTAGCGCATGACCAAATTCGTGAATGAGGATGACCGATGGAGCAAAAACAAAGAAAAATAAGCTGATTTGCCAGAGAATCGTCATTGCTATGGAAGCTCACAATGTGACGCCTCTTTTAAAAGTAAAAGGCGTTGTGCCAATTGAAAACAAGAAACTTGATCAATATGTTCTCCAAAGGATTGATGATATATTCTTTGAATGACACGTCCTAAAGTATGAGCATCTGTTTCTTCATAAAGTGCTTGCAATACATCCACTGGCTCAGTTTCATAAAAATCAGCACCGTATCCATAGGGATCCCATTCTCTCACAATGTGTATCACTTTTTCTTGCATCATGCATATCACCTATTTCTTTTTTCAGATATACTTCATTCTAGAGAAGATTAATGCTTGGTGCAATGATCGTTTATGGACATATTGAAACTCGTTTTAGCAGTGTACATTTGCTATGCTATACTGTGCTTACAGATGATATATACATAAGGAGGCCGCTTTAATGACGTTACAGTTCGATCAAAATATTGACCGCTTAAACACTCAATCGGTGAAATGGGACTTGACGAAAGTACTTTTTGGCTACGACGATTTATTACCGATGTGGGTTGCTGATATGGACTTCAAGGCACCTGATGCTGTACTTCAAGCGCTTAAAGAACGTGTTGATCACGGCGTCTTTGGCTACACGATGATTCCTGATGAGACGAAAGATGCCATTCTTTCATGGTATAAGGAAAGACATCACACTGCGCTACAAGCCGACTGGCTCACCTTCAGCTCATCTGTCGTCAATTCACTTAGTGTCATCGTTCACGCTTTTTCTGAACCTGGTGATGCCTGTCTCATCCAAACACCAGTATATCCACCGTTTTTTAAAGTCGTAGAAAATAGCGACCGCACTTTATTAACAAACAAACTCATCTTTAAAGATTCTACCTACCATATTGATTTCGCTGATCTTGAAGCGCAGCTGGCCAAAAAACCGAAGCTAATGATTTTATGTAGCCCTCACAACCCTATAGGCCGGGTGTGGACGAAGCAGGAATTAAAACGGATTGCCGACCTTTGTGTTCAATATGACGTGCTGCTCGTTTCTGATGAGATTCACGCAGACCTCGTATACGCGCCTCACGAGCATACGATGGCTCTACAATTTGGTGAAGCTTACTACGATCACGTTATTGCCTGCCTCTCCCCTAGTAAAACCTTTAACTTGGCTGGGCTTCAAGCCTCTTTTGTCGCCATACCAAATCAAAAGCTTCGCGATGCGTTCAACAAACAATATAATGCTTTTGGTCTGTCGCAGCTGAATACGCTAGGGCTCACTGCGATGAAAGCAGCTTATCAACATGGCGGTGCGTGGCTTGATGAGCTTCTGTCCTATCTACAGGGGAACATTGCCGCAGCTGAATCATTCCTCACGGCTGAATTGCCTGAAGTTCAACTCATCAAGCCTGAAGGGACGTACTTGCTCTGGCTTGACTTTTCCGCTCTCGACCTGAGTGATCAGGCTTTGAAGGAATTACTACTAGCTAAAGGAAAGATTGCGATGAATGACGGCATTTCTTTCGGAGAAGAAGGAAGCGGATTTATGCGAATGAATATCGCCTGTCCGAAACAAACCGTCCTCGAAGGGTTACAGCGCATTAAAATAGCTGTTGAAAGTCACAAAGCGACAGCCAGAAGTTAACTACGTAAAAAGAAAAGACGAAAGCTTTGTTATGAAGCAAAGTTAGTCGTCTTTTTTTGTTTTTAAAAAGTTTAAAATTCACAAATATCAGTGTGAAAAGCTACGATAAATTTATAATTTCTGTTTTAGTAAAGCTGTTAACCCACTTGGATAGAGTACTGAGGAACTAGGTGTAGAAATCGTTGTTAGACAATATCTTTCCTGTATGAATGAATTTCATAATTCTAAGGTCTTGCCACGCAAGGCTTCCGAGACATAAAAAAGGAAGTACCTCCCCAAATTCTGTATAATGGTAGTCGACGAAAACAGCCATAGAACAGAAGGAGATGTACTTCCATGACCATTATACGACAACTAAGCCTTTTTGACATGCATGAATTATACGAAATGGAATCTACCCACCATTTTGAAGCTGTTTTTCG